>NZ_JBDVAA010000166.1:0-1090 GCF_039943695.1 Cellulophaga sp.
TTAGTTTAGGATTTTTAGTTGATGTACAAAAGGGTGGTAAATACAGATCTTTAACAAATATATGGGGTAACTACTCAGGTATTCTTGAACAAACTGCAACTAACAACAAAAGAGAAGTGGGAACCGTTTTAGAAGGCGTAACAGGTACTATCACGTATGACGCTAATGGTGACTATGTTGTTACAAATACCTCTCCTAATACTCAAGTAATATCTGCACAACAAGAAGGTACAGATTATTTCTTTGGAGCAGATGCTGCTAACGTATTTAATGCAGATTATATAAAGTTAAGAGAAGTTAGTTTAAGTTATAAATTACCTTCATCATTATTAAAAAACACAGGTATTTCAGCTGTAAACATATCTGCTTTTGGAAGAAACTTAGGTGTTTGGGGACTAGATAATGAAAACTTTGACCCAGAAGTAGCTACTTCTGGAAGTGGAAACATCCAGGGTTCTGAAGGTGGATCACTTCCTTCAACTAAAAGCTATGGATTAAACTTACAATTAAAATTCTAAGAAAATGAAAAATAAACTTATATTATTATTAGCAATTGTATTGGCAATTACTTTTAATTCCTGTGACCAAGATTTAGCAGAAATTAATGAGAATCCAAACAACCCAGAGGTAGTACCCACTAGTAATATTTTTGCTAGTGCTACTAAACAATTTACAGATTTCTCAAGAGACGCATTTAACGAAGGGAGATTAACTCTTCCTTGGGTTCAATACTGGGGACAAACTGCTTATGCTGATGAAGACAGATATTTATATCGTGAATCTTCTGCAGAATCTATATACCGTAACACTTATTTAGTTGCTACAGATTTTAAAGCTATATTGGATCAAAATACAAACGAAGAAACAAGAGGTCTTGCTGCCGCATACGGAGATAATGACAACCAAATTGCCGCTTCTCGTATTATGCTTTCTTATATGTTTTACGAATTAACAAACTTTTTTGGGGATGTTCCTTACTATTCTTATGGTTCAGACAACGCTAGTTTTGAAGGTTTAAACTTAGATTTAACCGCCACTCCTGTTTTTGCTTCTCAAGAAGACATCTATATTGACATTCTTAAAGAATTAA
>NZ_JBDVAA010000167.1:0-5103 GCF_039943695.1 Cellulophaga sp.
TGGTTTTTGATGAAAACGGAAAAGCCAATGGTAAAAGTACATCATACTACACTAACGGTGATGTTTTTGAGGATTTTAATTATAAAAACGGACTTAAAGATGGTGAGTGGAAAACCTTTGATAAAAAAGGAAAAGTACAACGTTTAGAAAATTATAAAAAAGACTTAAAAGACGGCAAGTGGGTTACCTATTTAAAGGATGGGAATACGGGTACTAAATTGGTAGAAACATCTTTTTACAATGCTGATAAAGCAACAGGAAAATGGTCTCAAAAAACAGAAGACAACCGTGTAATTTGGGAAAAAGAGTATAGTGCTCCCAAAAATTATATTAGAAAAGAATATTACCCAAATGGTAAACTAACTTCTGTAGAAACATATGTAAACAATAAAAAAGATGGTAGTAGTAAATATTATAGCTCTGCCGGACTTTTACTGAGTGAAAGAACATATGCTGCTAGCTATCCAATAACAGAAACTAGTTTTTATGATAATGGCAATAAAAAAGAAGTAGTAAACTCCAAAGACGGTTATAAAGATGGTTTGTACCAAAAATATTCTAAAACCGGAAATCTTGTTACAGAAGGAGATTTTAAAATAGGATATAAATCTGGCCTGTGGAAATACTACAATAGTGATGATATGCTAGAAACAACCTATACATATGTAGATGGAAGAAGAAACGGAATTGCTAAAACATATAATGAAGCTGCAAAAGTAGAAAGTGAGGGTTTGTATAAGAATGATGAAAAAACAGGCGTGTGGAAATATTATAAATTAAATGGTAAAATTTCTAAAGAAGTTGAGTACAAAAATGATAAAGTAATTTCAGAGAAGACTTATAACTAAAAAAGAGGTTTGCAAAAGTTTATATTTGCTGCTTAAAAGCAATTAATGTCATACCAACTATTATCATCCCCGTTACAAGGGTTTACAGATTATAACTTTAGAAATGCTCACCAAAAGTTCTTTGGTGGTATAGATACGTATTATGCGCCTTACATTAGGTTTAATAAAAAAATGGTGATAAAAGGTTCTTACCAAAGAGACTTAAATCCGGAGGTAAATACATCTTTAAACCTTATACCACAGGTAATGACGGCAGATGCAGACCAATTTATATTTGCTATAAAATACATACAGTCTTTAGGGTATAAAGAGCTTAATTGGAATTTAGGTTGCCCCTACCCAATGGTTACCAATAGTGGTATGGGATCTGGACTTATTTGTAATCCAGAGAAAATAGACCATATTTTAGATCGTGCACATAGTGAAACAGATGTTACCGTGTCTATGAAAATGAGACTAGGATACGAGAATAGTAACGAAATACTAGAATCTTTTTCTGTACTAGATAAATATCCTCTAAAAAGTATTGCTATACACGCCAGATTAGGCAAACAATTATATAAAGGCGGTGTAGATTTAGAAGGTTTTCAAAAATGTGTAGATGTTGCCAAACATACATTGTATTATAATGGCGATATAACAACAGTGGATCAATTTAAAAAAATGAAAGAACAGTTCCCTAGCATTCAACATTTTATGATTGGGCGTGGATTAATTGCTGATCCGTTTTTACCAAGTATGATAAAAAACAACACAACAGAATATCCCAAAAATAAATGGCAAATTTTTAAAGAATTTCACGATACTATTTACCATCAATATGATGAATTATTATCTGGACCAACACCAATAAAAATGAAAATGTTAGGTTTTTGGGAGTTCTTTTCATTAGCAACTAACAACCCAAAAAAAACATACAAAGCAATAAAAAAAGCTGGCAACCAATTTAAATACAAACAAGCTGTAGCTAATATTATTAAAGATCAGAAATAAAATTTTAATAAACACCAAATGTAATTTGAAATTTACTGCTTACAAATACAGAATTATTAAAGAAAAACTTTCTATAACAGAACAAATAGTTTATTCTAGTTTTGTTCTTTTTGTTTTTGGGTTGATAATACTTTTTTTAAATACTAAATTTCCATTAACCGATAATATTCTGCCAATAATTACTCCCATATTTATAATTTCTATTCTATTTTTGGGTGTAGCACATATATATCAATTTTATGATTATGAATTAATTAACTGTGCAAAGGAAGGACACATAGAGTTTAGTACTAACGAGTTTATTATTGATTATAATAAAAAAATAAATTACAAAGATATTACTGACTTAAAAATTAACATAGATGCCTATTACGGACAAACTATAAACCAGTATTACAGCATCCCTATACAAAAGAAGAGCTTAGGCATTAAAAACACAATAGTTATTGCAACTGGGGATAAATCTTTTACGTATAACTTTAAATTAGATCACGCCATACATACAAAAGAACTAAAAAAAACAATTTTTAATTTAGTCTTAAGTGAAAAATTAGGTATCAAAGATGCCAAAAAGCATATTAAATTAATACCTTCAGATTTTAACAAAACTGAAGATTATAAAGCATTTGTTATTAAGCAAATAACCTCTAAAAAAATTAATTGTACAGAAGGCATACTGTTACACGGTTATAGAACAGATAAAGAAGCAAAAGAGCTAAGAAGCAAGTATTGTGTTTAATTAAAAAGAAAAGCTAATGTCAATGATTATCCCTTTACTACTTATTTTATTTTTTATCCTCATATTTTTTACTGTTAAAGCATTAAAAAAGAATAAAAAAGGCATAAATAATATAGAGGTTACTGTATTTGTTTTGTATTTACTTTCTTTTCTTTTGTTTGCTCTGGGTATACTTACACATATACACCAACATACAGAAGCCATAGACCCTATAGACCCAGAATGTTATATACCGTTTGGCGGCAAACACATACTAACGCTTATTGTTTATTTTATTTTCTTTAATATCTCTGCTGGTTTTATATGGATTAAAGGCCGTAAACTACCTCCGTTATCGCTTGTATTATTCTTAGTTTTTTTAATAATCGGCATATGTATTAATACTGCTATACTTATACAAATAACACATCATAACTTAGATAGCTTTGGCATTTATGCTGAAAACACAGGTACATTCTTATTTGTATTTACACCTGCTATAAGTTTAATTATTGCCGTAGGACTTCTGTTAAAAATAATTAAAGAAGAAAAAATACAGGCTAAAAACAAAGTATACAAAAATAAGTTTCTTAATAGTTGTAATACCTTTTTAGCTAGTAGATTTAACGAGTCCGTTTGGGCATTACTACTTTTTATTCCTGTTTTTATTATTGTTACAGTAATATTACTAATATTTGGACAAGATGTAAACTCTATTACCAAAGTTTTTACAGAAACTACTACTTGGGCTTTTTCACAAAAAATGCACCCTCCTATTCTAGACCATAAAGGTCATTATTTATGCACTGTAGCTGCTAAAGGAGATCCCAAAATTGTAAAGCCCATTCGTTTAGGTAAAAGACACAAGAATACTATTATTGTAAACAGACAGTTACAAATTGCCAATGCCTTTGAAGAAATGATTACTGATATATCTCCTGGCTTACACTCTTTTATCAGAAGAAATTATGACAAGTATGGCTATAATCTTTCTTTAAAAATTAACTCAAAAATGGGGTCTAACATCACCTATATTTTAATGAAACCCTTAGAGTGGATTTTTTTAATAACATTATACCTACTATGTGTTAATCCAGAAAAAAAGATTAATAATCAGTATAAAATGTAACTGTAAAACTAACCAAAGTACCTATGAAAAACATAATACTAGTAACTCTCTTCTTATTTATAATTATACTCAAGGGTAATTCGCAGAGTATTGAAGAAATTGTTAACGATAAAGCTTCTGCTACTTGTAATTGTATAGAAAAAATTGAGTACATAGATAGTCAAGCTGATTTTGTAATAAAGCTAAAATCTTGTGCAGCGCTTAGTACAAAAGACTCTACAAAGGTAATTAAACAAACTACTTTTAAGGAATACGATAAACTTTTACAATCTAAATTATTTGAAAATTGTAATGCTATAGAAACCAAATTAACAAAACTTAGAGAAAGTTACTTAATTACTAATATGGACTCTTTATATAACACAGAAAAACAATATAAAAACATAGAAGAAGACTTACTTGGTAGTTATGGCTTATCTTTTGGTAATAGATCTCCAGAGGGTAGCCCAACGCTATTTCTTTACCATAATAATAAATATGTGATAGCTTCTTTTGGAGAAGTACAAACAGGTACTTGGCGCGTAGTAAAAGAAAAGTATTTGCACTTAAACCCTAATAAAGCTAAATATCCATTTAGTGTATATGGTCGTTACAATCCTAGTATTGGAGACTCTACCAAAACTTCTTTTTTGGGTGATAGATTTAGCTATAGAACACTTATTACGTACAGTAAAACTAATGAAAGCCCAGTAAACCTAACTCCTATTTTTAATAAAGATGCCAATTGTTTTGATTTTCCTTATGTGCACAAAACAACTAGTGTACCCCAACAAATATCTTTAGCATTTAATCAATCTTATGAGACATCTGAAAATCAAGAAATAACACTATATAACTTTAAAAACAATACTAATTTTAATGACTTTATTATTTTTGAATATACAAGAGCAGAAAATAAAATGCCCATTAGAGTATTAATAGATGGCAATAAATTAGTCTTTGGAGAGTATCAAATAACAGAAAAATCTCCTTTGCCAAAACCAGGCTCAGAAAATGACAACTTCATAAAAGAAATGTCTACAATTAACTTTACTCCCAAAACTTTATATTACAACTTTGGGTATAAAGAGTTTAAAAGTGAAGAGATAAACTCTAAGAGTTATAAGTATAAGAAAAAGCTAAATAATTATATTTACAAAGGAAAAGTTCCGCCTACTTACGAAGAAGAAACAAGTGACTATCATAACTTTTTACAAGTAAATAAATATGTAATGTTACAAGATGTAACAACACAGCAAAAACAATATAAAATAGATCCAAAATCTATTATTTATACTGTTTGCGATTAAAAATATAGATTTAAAACTACAATGGGATTAACTATTACAAGCGGAATATTAGCAGACTTCATAAAAAATGAACCTGAGGGCTATGAGGCTTACAAGGCTGAATTTGAACAAGTAAATAAGGTACTA
>NZ_JBDVAA010000168.1:0-11253 GCF_039943695.1 Cellulophaga sp.
CTTTATGCAAAATTGGCTACAAGATTTTACTTATAAAATTGAAATTAAATGGTGGGTATTTTTATTGGCAGGTGGTTTTGCAATGCTAATAACAATTGTAACTGTTGGTTTTCAGTCTATAAAGTCTGCAATAGCAAACCCAGTTAAAAGTTTACGAACAGAATAACTCTTTTTTTAACGTACAAATTATGGACACTTAGTGTAAAAAATTTAGACACTTTCAAATTTTTTGAATCCTAAATTAAGTGTAAGATATTAAAAATCAGTAGTTTATATTTTTGGCACAGAATTAGAATATTAGTAAGCATCAATCAAAAAACGAACAGTAAAGAATAAAAATTATGTTTAAAAATCAATTAAAAATAGCATGGCGTAATTTAAAAAATAACCTGTTTTTTACATTTTTAAATGTATTTGGCTTAGCTATAGGTGTTGCAGGAGCGCTACTAATTTCATTATATATTTATGATGAGCTTAGTTATGATAAAATGTTTGCAGATGAAGCACTAATTCATAGAATAAATGCAGATATAAAATTTGGAACATCTTCTAATAATTTAGCTGTTGTAACGCCACCAATGGCATCAGTTTTAGAAAAAGAATACTCAGAAGTACAGCTAGCAACAAGGTTAAGAGGCTGGGGCGGAATGTTGGCGCGCCAAGCAAATTCTACTAAAAATATAAAAGTTAATGGTAATGCTTTTGCAGATCCTTCTTTTTTTAAAATGTTTGGACTAGGCTTATTACAAGGTAATACAGAAACAGCATTACAAGAGCCAAATACTATTGTAATTAGTAAATCTACAGCAAAAACACTTTTTACAGAAGAGCAAGTAATAGGCAAACAAATAGTTTTAGATAATGATGAGGTATATACGGTAACAGGAGTTATAGAAGATTTTCATAAAAATTCGTTTTTAAGAGATTATAGTATGCTTATGTCTATGGCTAGTAACCCAAATGCAAAAGAAGTTACTTGGGGCAGCAACAACTTTAGCACTTTTGTAAAGTTAAACGCTAATACTAACATAGCTAGTTTTAATAAAAGGTTGCAAAATGTATTTACAAGTTATGTTGTACCCTATGCTCAAAAAACATTTGCGCCTACAATGACGGTAGAACGCTTTAAAAGCGAGGGTAATTCTTATGTTTTTAGCACTATACCGCTACGTAAAATACACTTACACTCAGACCGTGTAGCAGAATTAAACCCCAACAATAGCATACAAAATATTTATATTTTATCATTTATAGGCTTGTTTTTAGTGGTTTTAGCAAGTGTAAATTTTATGAATCTTTCTACAGCTCAATCTCTTAAAAGAGCCAAAGAAGTTGGTGTTCGTAAAACATTAGGTTCTTCTAAATACCATTTAATAAAGCAATTTTTAATAGAGTCTGGTTTGGTGGCTTTTATAGCATTAATTTTTGCTGTCTTGCTTACTTTTTTAGCATTACCATATTTTAATGACTTAGCAAATAAAAGCATAGAAATTCCATTTTTAAATCCGTTTTTTTGGATTTCACTTTTGGTTTTTACACTGTTTTTAGGATTACTTTCTGGTAGTTATCCAGCATTTTTTATGTCAAAATTTAAACCAGTAACGGTATTAAAAGGAGGAGGTAAAACAACAGGTACTGGCGGAAAAATAAGAAACGGATTGGTTGTTTTTCAATTTGCAATCTCTGTGTTTTTAATGGGCAGCACATTGGTGGTTTTTCAACAATTACAATATATAAAAGGTAAAGATATTGGTTACACCAAAGAACAGGTTCTGGTTTTAGATGATGTATATGCTGCTGGTGACCAAGTAACATCTTTTAAACAAGAAATAGAGAAATTAGCAAGTGTAAAAAGTGTGTCGTTAACAAGTTTTTTACCAACGCCATCTAACAGAACAGACCAATCTTTTACGGCAAAAGGAAGAGCTGTTGAAGACGCAGTAGTACAAATGCAAAAATGGGATGTAGATGAAGATTATATTCCTACCTTAAGTATAAATCTTGTTGCAGGAAGAAATTTTGACCCTAAGTATAAAACAGATTCTACAGCTATTATAGTAAATGAAACAGCATTAAACAGGTTGGGAATTAACCCAACGGATGCTATTGGAATGGCATTTGTAGATGATTCTGATACTACAGAATATAAAGTTATTGGCGTGGTTAAAGATTTTCATATCTCTACATTACGTAATACAATAGACCCTGTAAGCTTTAGGCTAAGCCGCAGAGTAAGTAGCAAATTAGTAGTAAAACTAAGTCAAGGAGATTTTGCTAAATCTATAGCAAGTATAGAAGGTTTATGGGCAAATGTAGCTTCAGAACAACCATTTAATTATTATTTTTTAGACGATTCTTTTAACGATGTTTATAAAGCAGAAGAGCGTTTAGGTAAAATATTTATTGCTTTTACCATTTTATCTATACTAATAGCTTGTTTGGGGTTATTTGGTTTAGCAACATTTAATGCAGAAAAGCGAATAAAAGAAATAGGAGTACGCAAAGTGCTAGGAGCAAGTATAAGTAACATTGTGTACAAATTAACATTAGACTTTTTAAAACTAGTAGCAATAGCTATAGTAATTGCTATACCATTGGCTTGGTTTGTAATGACAAAGTGGTTAGAAGATTTTTCATACCAAATAGAAATTAACGGATGGTCTTTTATTTTAATTGCGATGTTGGTGCTTACAATTTCAATTGTAACAGTAAGCTATCAAAGTATAAAAGCAGCAATATCTAACCCAGTAAAAAGCTTACGAACAGAATAAAATCATCAATCAAAAAATAAATAGAACCTATGAAAATCAATCAAATTAAAATAATAACAGCACTTTTTTTAGTAGTAATGACTATGAGTGTTAGGGCACAAGTAAGTGAAAAAAAAGTAGCAGCATTTAATAAAGTAATTATTAGTCCGCACATACAAGTAACTTTTGTAGAAGGAGAAACAGAAAGTGTAACAATTGAAAGTAGCACGGTAGCAGAAAACAAAATAAATGTTGAGGTTTCTGGAAAAACTTTACGTGTATATTTAGAAGGGGCAAAAGAGTTTACTAAAAGCGAAAAAACAAATAAAAATGGCTACAAACAGCGTACATCTATCTACAAAGGTACCGTTGTAAAAGCTGTTATTACCTATAAAAACATAGAAGAAATATCTTTAAGAGGAGAAGAAACCATAGTGTGTAAAAGTCAGTTTGCCCAAAACAAATTACGATTAAAAATATATGGCGAATCACAAGTGTTTTTAAATGATACAGACCTTAAAGAATTGCATGCTACTATATACGGAGAAAGCTTTTTAGAACTAAAAAAAGGTAGTGTAGAAAACCTGAAAATTACAGCTTACGGAGAAACTAAAATTAACACTTTAGGCATAAAAAATGACAACACAAAAATTACAGCTTACGGTGAGGGTAGTTACCGCGTACAGGTTTCTAAAAAATTAAAAGTTACGGCTTACGGTGAGGCAACCGTTGCTTACCAAGGAAATCCGGAGTTAAATAAAGGTCTAATTATTGGCGAAGCAACTATTCAAAAAATACAGTAAAGACTAAAAATTATGTTTAAAAACCATATCAAAATAGCATGGAGAGGTCTTAAAATGGACAAGATGTTTTCTGCATTAAATATTTTAGGACTATCAATAGGCTTAACAATAGCAATACTACTTTTCTCTTTTATTTCTTTTGAAAAAAGCTTTGACAAACAATATAAAAGCTACTCAGATATATACAGAGTGTTGGTTAATACCACAGGAGATGCTTTTGATAAAGAAATTATGGCAACAGCTCCGGCAGCAGTTGCACCAGCTTTAAAAGAAGAATTGCCTACAATAAAATATGCAGCCAGAATGTTGCAACACAGCTTTGGCGAAACAGCCTTTATAAAAGCAAATAACAATAATTTTTTAGAAAAAAGATTGTTTTGGTGTGACCAGGAACTTTTTTCAATTTTTGATACTAAATTTATAAAAGGAGATCCTGCTTCTGCAATTACTAGGCCTAATACGGTTGTATTGTCTAAAAGTGCAGCAAAAAAATACTTTGGAACTATAGACCCTATGGGGAAAACTATAAAAGTAGATGATAAAAC
The DNA here is from genome assembly GCF_039943695.1 of Cellulophaga sp. NCBI lineage: Bacteria > Pseudomonadati > Bacteroidota > Flavobacteriia > Flavobacteriales > Flavobacteriaceae > Cellulophaga > Cellulophaga sp. The sequence goes on from NZ_JBDVAA010000168.1 coordinate 4,099, forward strand.
AGAATTAGAAGTAACGGGTGTTTTTGAAGACTTTGCTAAAAACAGTACGGTAGATTGTAATTTAATAGCATCATTTAGTACCACATACTTTTTTAAAGAACCAAGCTGGAGCAACTCTAGTTTTGAGACTTATGTGCAATTAAAAGACAATGCATCTAAAATGGCTTCAGAAAATCAAATGCAGCAAATTTTAGATAAAAACGTGGACAAGCAAGGACAATGGTATACACTTTCTTTACAGCCATTATCAGAGGTGCACTTATATTCTAAAGGTTACACAAGTACATACACATCTAGAATTGGTAGTATTTCTGAAATTAAAAACTTATCGTTTTTAGCATTGCTTATTTTACTTATTGCTTGCGTTAATTATATGAATTTAATGACAGCACGCTCTCAAAAAAGAGCAAAAGATGTGGGTATAAATAAAACGCTTGGAGCATCATCTAAAAGTTTAGTTGCTAGGTTTTATGCAGAAACAGGTTTGCTAACTTTAATTGCATTATGTATTGGTATTGCACTATCTATTGCAATTATTCCTGTTTTTAATAGTATAACAGGTGCTAGTTTAGATTATAAATTTTTAATAACTCCAACTTTTATTATTGGTGTATGTGTTGTTTGGTTGGTAACTACATTGGTGGCGGGTTCTTACCCTGCTTTTTATTTATCTGGTTTTTCACCAAGTTCTATATTAAAACCAGCAAATAGAACCGTAAGTAATGCAGTTATTAGAAAAGCATTGGTTGTATTTCAGTTTACAGCTTCTGTGATTTTAATTGTGGGTGTATTAGTTGTTTACCAACAGTTAGAGTTTATGAAAAATAAAGACTTGGGTTATAAGCCAGAAAACGTTGTAGCTGTTTCTACAGCTGCAATTAAAACTTACAATAACAAACAGGCTTTAGCAAGTGAGGTTAAAAAACTAAGCTCGGTTATAGAAGTTGGTTCTGCCCAGGGTTTTCCTGGTATGGATGTAAGTGGAAGATCTTTACATAAAAACGACCAAGATGAAAACGGAAAAAGTATACAAACCAATGTAGCAGATGCTAGCGTTTTAGATGTATTGCAATTAAAGCTTTTAGCAGGTAAAACATTACCAAACGTGAAGCAAAAGGGCGATACGCTTGTAGACGTGGTTTTAAATAAAAAAGCAATTGCATACTTAGGTTTAACACCAGAAGAAGCTATTGGTAAAAAAGTAGATATGCAGTTGGGAGATGATGCTACAATAATTGGTGTTGTAGACGATTTTAATTTTGAGTCTTTACACAAACCAATTGGTGCTTATGCTTTTCATAACAGTAGGTTTGAGGGCAAGCCTTACTTGCTTGTTCGTTTTAATAGCACATCTATAACAAGTACAATGAAACAATTAGAAGCTGTATATGCTAAGGTTGCTCCAGACTCTAGTTTTGATTATACGTTCTTGGATAAAAATATGGAACAGCTATATGTTCAAGATCGTAAAATGGCACAAGTTGGATTGTTATTTTGTTTGCTAGCCATTTTTGTAGCGTGTTTAGGCTTGTTTGGTTTGGCAGCATTTACAGCAGAGCAACGTAAAAAAGAAATAGGTGTGCGCAAGGTGTTGGGTGCAAGTGTAGTAGGCATAACGCAAATGTTATCTAAAGATTTTTTAAAGTTAATAGCTGTGTCTTTAATAGTGGCTTTTCCTGTTGCGTATTTTGTAATGCAACAATGGTTAGAGGAGTTTGCTTTTAGAGTAAATATTAGCTGGTTTGTGTTTTTTATAGCAGGTATGTGTGCTATTTTAATAGCACTATTAACGGTAAGTTTTCAGGCAATAAAAGCAGCAACAGCAAATCCAATAAAAAGTTTAAGAACGGAGTAAATTTTACTCTATAAAATAATAATTATGATTAAGAATTATTTTAAAATAGCGTTTAGAAACTTATTTAATAATAAACTCTTTTCTTTAATTAAGATTAGTAGTTTGGCTATTGGCCTAAGCGTGTCTTTTGTTATTGGTTTAATGGTGTATTACGATTTTACTTTTGATAAATTTCATCCAGACAAAGATCATATATACAGGGTAACAACAGAGTTTGTAACTCCAGAGGGTAGTTTTTATAATCCGGGAGTTTCAGTTCCTTTAGCTGATGCCTTAAAACAAAATTCGGCTAGTTTGGCTGCTGTTGCCCCTTTTTTAACTACGTATCCGTTACATATAAAAAATACAGCAACAGATAAAACATTTAAAAGACCAGATTATGTAATTTATGCAGATAAAGGTTTTTTTAATGTATTTAAATATAAATGGTTGGCTGGCTCTAAAGAAAGTGCGCTAGAGAGTCCAAATCAGTTAGTGTTATCAGAAAAAAGAGCTAAAAAATATTTCCCCAATACCGCTTATACAGATATAATAGGCGCAAATATGGTGTATAACGATACCATAAATATGCAAGTAACTGGTGTGGTAGCTAATTTTACAGAGCGTACAGATATTGTTTTTGAAGAGTTTATATCATTAAAAACAGCTCATCAGTCAGATATGACAAGTGCTGTATTAAGTAGCAATTGGAACGGAACCAACTCGGCTTCACAATTATTTATAAAAATAGCTAAAAATTCTAGTGCTAAAAATGTACAGCTTACACTAAATAAGTTAGCAAAAGAGCATAAAGACCCTAATGAAGAAGAGTTTGGTAATGAGCGTAAGTTTTATATGCAGCCATTACAAGAAATGCATTTTGATACTAACTATTACACTTTTGATTTTGACTCGGAGCCAGCAAGTAAATCGGTACTAATAAGTTTAGGCTGTATTGCTCTTTTTTTATTGTTATTGGGCAGTATTAACTTTATAAATTTAAATACAGCACAGGCAACGCAAAGAGCAAAAGAAATTGGTGTTAGAAAAACACTAGGAGGCTCTAAAAAACAACTAATTTATCAGTTTTTAGGAGAAACTTTTTTACTAACCATTTGTGCTGCAATTGTGTCCATAGCACTTTCTTTTTGGCTGTTAAATATATTTGCAAACTATATACCAAAAGGTCTAAGTTCAGAGCTGTTTGCAGAGCCAACAGTTATTGTATTTATTATTGTATTACTATTAGTTGTTACATTATTATCTGGTTTTTATCCGGCAGTAGTACTCTCTCATTTTAAACCAATAGCAGTACTAAAAAATCAAATTGTAGCTTCTAATGATAAAACATCATTACGTAAATACTTAACTGTTTTTCAGTTTATAATAGCACAGGTTTTTATAATAGCAACGCTTTTAGTGGGTAAGCAAATAGCATTTTTATTGCAAAAAGATATGGGTTTTAGAACCGAAGCCATAGCATCTGTTAGAGCTCCTTGGTATACTATGACGCCAGAAAAACAACAACGATTATTAACTAAAATTGAAGCCATACCAGAGGTAAACAAAGTTAGTTTAGCAGAATATCCGCCAGCATCTTTTAGTACTAGCGCAACAAATACTAGTTATTTTGATGAAACTAATGCACCAGTACATACAGAACTACAATTATTATATGGCGATAAAAACTATTTAGATATCTACGGAATTGAATTACTTGCCGGGAGAAAGCAAAATAATGATAGTATTAAAGAATTTGTAATTAACCAAACGTACTTGCGTTTATTAGGTTTTAAAAAGCCCAACGATGCTATAGGAAAAATGATTAAAAGTGAAGGTGAAGAACACCAAATAGTAGGTGTTATGAAAGATTTTAATCAGCGTTCTTTAAAAACAGGAATTAAACCATTGGCTTTTGTAGGTACAGGCGGAGCAAACAGAAAATTTAAAACATTTCATATTTCTTTTGCTAATGTTAACGGAGAAAACTTATCTAATGCAACTAAAAAGTTAGAAAATGCTTGGAACAGTGTTTACACAGATGAGCCCTTTGAACTTATTTTTATGGATGAGACTATAAAACACTTTTATAGTCAGGAACGTAAAACTGCTGTATTGTTAAATTGGGCAACAGGTTTAGCTATTGCAATTAGCTGTTTAGGTTTACTAGGTCTTGTGGTTTATACTACTGAACGCAGGACCAAAGAAATAGGCATACGTAAAGTATTAGGAGCATCTTTATTAGAACTAAATCTGTTGCTAAGTAAAGAGTTTTTAAGCTTAGTTGCTATTGCATTTATAATTGCTGCGCCAATAGCCTATTTTGGTATAGATTATTGGTTGCAAGACTTTGCAAATAAAACTAGTTTAAGTTGGTGGGTTTTTGCAATTAGCGGTGTTGTTATGCTAATAGTTGCAATGTTAATTATGGGTGTGCGCACTTATATGTCATCTACTAAAAATCCAATAAAAAGTTTACGAACAGAATAAAATACAAATTATGTTATTAGAATTAAACAACATATACAAGTGGGTACAGTCTGGCGGGCAAAAAATATTTTTGCTAAAAGACATTAATTTAAAAGTAGAAGAAGGCGAGTTTATTTCTATTATGGGGCCGTCTGGTTCAGGAAAATCTACCTTACTTAATATTATAGGTATGCTAGATATATTTAATGAGGGTGAATATAATTTTTTAGAAGACTCTGTACATAATTTAAAAGAAAAACACCGCTCTAACTTGTATAAACAGTACATTGGTTTTGTTTTTCAGGCCTATCATTTATTAGATGAGCTTACCGTTTATGAAAACTTAGAAATGCCATTGTTGTACAAAAAGTATGGCTCGTCTGAGCGTAAAGCATTGGTGGCAGATATGCTAGATAAATTTAATATTGTAGGTAAACAAAACCTGTTTCCTAGTCAGCTTAGTGGTGGTCAACAGCAATTGGTAGGTATTGCAAGAGCCTTAATTTCTAGTCCAAAACTTATTTTGGCAGATGAGCCAACAGGTAATTTAAACTCTAAGCAGGGAGAAGAAATTATGGAGATTTTTAAAGAGTTAAATAAAGAAGGCGTAACAATTATACAGGTTACACACTCAGAAAAAAATGCGGCTTATGGGTCTAGAACCTTAAATTTATTAGACGGAAGACAAGTATAAAAGTATATAAAAAAGAACACAACAGCCCCCACCGTTGTGTTCTATCTAGGCCTAAATGCAAAAACCTAGTTTTAATAAGAAGGATTAACTTACAAAAACCCTCTTATCTCGTTTATGCGGTTTTAAGTAAAATCAGAGAAAAAGTTTTGGTTTTAGTTTTTCTGTATTTGTGTACATAAGCCAAATATTCATTTCTTTTTCTTTCGTGATTTTCAAGATAAAAAGCATCACATTCTACAGTGTCACATTCTAAATTACCAAGTGCAGTATTGTTATATCTACGCATTTCTACTATCATTTCTGCATTTTCTTTTTGTAAATTTTGCAGCTCTTGATTTATAGTTTTTTGATTAGCAATGCGCTTTTCTATCTCTATTAAATACCCTAATTCTTCAGCAATAAACTCTAAGTTACTTATCCAATTGCGCAGCTCTTCCTTGTCTTTTTTCATCATTATGCTGCCGTCTTCCTCGTGGTTATAAAACAATTTTGAACTCATACTACAGTATTTATATCTATATAATTATTTTTTTGTTCTACGTTGGTTACCGTAAGGGTTTTTTCTCCTGCTGGGAACTCCCATAAAAGTGTATCGCCTTTTGCGTAACCAATTACGGCAGTGCCCATAGGAGTTAAAATAGATAATTTTTTGTTTTTTAAATCACTATCAGAAGGCTTAACTAATTGAAAACTATTTTGCCATCCTTCTTCTGCGGTAATAGTTACAATAGAGTTAAACCTAATAACATCTGTAGGCATATCTTTTTCGTCTTTTACAGTAGCAGTTTTTAGCTCGTTATTAAGCTTAGCAATAGATTTTTTATATGTTACATCTTTATGATAACCAGATAGGTTCATCAATTTTTTTAACAGCACATATTCTTTTTTTTCAATAATTAAGCCTCCGTATTTCATCTTCTTATCTGTTATTTATGGAAAAATTCCTCTTTGTACATAAGCCTGTTCTAAACGTTCTATGGCAATATTAAAAGCAGCAGTACGCATATCTATATCTTTTTCTAAAGCAGTTTTCATTACTTTATTAAAAGATTCTTTTAGCTTTTTGTGCATTTTTTCTAATACTTCATCTAGCTGCCAAATTTCTCCGTTTCTATTCTGCAACCATTCATAATAACTACCAATTACACCACCAGAGTTGCATAAAATATCTGGTATAATAGCAACACCTTTTTCTAGTAATATTTTTTCAGCTTCTACGTCTGTTGGTCCGTTGGCACCTTCAGCAATTAAAAAAGCTTTAATGCTATCTGCGTTATTTGCCGTAATTTGGTTACCCAAAGCGGCTGGTACACAGATATCGCAATTAATACCAAAGAAGTTTTCGTTTAATATTGGTGTAGCATCGCTAAAGCCTGCAACAGCACCATTGTGTTCCATAGTATGCTTGTATAAATCTTCAACAGATATTCCGTTTTCATTTATAATAGAGCCAGATGCATCTTGTACGCCAACTAAAATGGCACCTTCATTTTCTAAAAAATGAGAAGTCCAGTAACCAACATTACCAAAACCTTGTACAATGTATTTTTTATCTTTTAGGCTTACTTTTTTATTTTCTGCCCAAAATTTTATACTTAAAAACACACCATAACCTGTAGCCCTGTCTCTACCTTCAGAGCCTCCGGCACCTACAGGTTTTCCTGTAACAACGTGCATATTTTTAGAGCGTTCTGATGGTGCTTTTGTAGACATGTATGTATCTAAAATCCACGCCATTGTTTGCGGATTTGTGTTAACATCTGGTGCAGGAATATCTAATTCTGGACCAATATTATCTCCTAAAGCATAAGTAAATCTTCTAGTAATGCGCTCTAGTTCTGCTTGTGAATATTTACTAGGATCTAGTTGTATACCACCTTTGGCACCACCGTAAGGCAAACCTGCTAAAGAGGTTTTCCAGGTCATCCACATAGCTAAAGCTCTGGCAGCATCTATATCTACAGTTGGGTGATAACGTAAACCACCTTTATATGGGCCAAGCGCATTGTTATGTTGTACTCTATAACCTGTAAATACCTCTACATCTTCATTATCCATTTTTACAGGAAAATGCACAACAAGCTCGTTGTTAGTGATGCTTAATATTTTTCTAATATTAGGATTTAAGTTTATGTTATCTGCGCTATAATTAAATTGT
>NZ_JBDVAA010000169.1:0-21063 GCF_039943695.1 Cellulophaga sp.
AGAAAAAAGATCTTCTTCATTACTACCGTAACCGTGTAGCATAAATAAAACAGGAGTTTTTTCTTGTTCTATAGTTGCTGGTTGTATAATGTGTTCTAATGATAGTGGTGCTGTCGTCATACTAATTTATAAAAGTGAACCATTTTTGAGAAGCTTTTCCTATAAAAGGAATTTCTTGTTTTTTATTGTTTAGCATACCAATAAAACCATAGGTCCATAATACAATATATGATATGTATAAACCCATAGAAGCGTAAATACTTAACCATTGGCTAATAAATAATGCAAAACCTACAAAAAATAAATTTAAACCAAAGTTTTGTCTAATATGAAAACGAGCAAATTCATGTTTGTCATCCATATTCATAGTAATTGCAATTAAGGTGCCTACACCTGTAAAGTAAGATACTATTGCGGTAGTTTTTCCTTTAGGTTTTTTATTCATTTTACTTTTTTGTGCAAGGTAAAAATTTTGCAAAAAAAAAGAGGTCTAATTAAGACCTCTTTTTACATTTTTATATGATGCTTATAGTTACATAAAAAATAATAAGCTAGAAATAATAGCCCAAACTCCTAAGATAATTGCTGCTAATCCTAATTTACCTTGTAAAGGTCTAAGTTTTGCAAGTAAAGCTTCTCCTTTTGCTTTTGCTTCTTCATTTTTAGATAATAAAAGTTTGTTTATCATTCCGTAACCTAAAATAAAACCTAATGCAGCTGTAACAACGGCTACAGCAATATAAGTTATCCAGTAAATAGGATAAGTAGTAAGCCAACCTATTCTTAAAATAGCTTGAACAATACTAATTACTCCCCAAACACAAAATCCTAAACCTATCCAACCTTGGTAAGGTGTAATTTTGTCTAGAAGTTCTTGTGCATTTGGTTTTTTAGATAGTAATAAAGATGGTGCTGCTAAAATACCTAGTATTATTAGCGTAATTCCGAAAATCATAATTTTGTGGTATTAGTTGGTTAAAAAGTTGACTAACTTTTAGTCTATTAATTAACGCACCTAAACAAATTATAGTATTTCTGCTACATATTTATTTAAAACACCAAAAACTTGTCCTTTTAGTTTTTCTTCAAAAAACATACAGTTTTTAGCTCTACTCTTAGATGTTTGTTTGTTAATGTAGTGTAATGTGTCATTATCAAACAAGGTAAAACAAGCAGTATTACCTTCTTTTATTTTTGGAGTTTGTAAGCCATAACGCTCTCTACCTTTAGTTAAAATTTCTATAGTAGTTTCTGTATCAAAAATAGTATTTAATATACCAAATGATGATTCTAGACCTATGGTACCATAAGCAGCATTATCAAATTCAACTTTTTTCTGTTCTATATCTAAAGGGTTATGGTCTGTAGTTACAAAATCTATGGTTCCGTTTTTAACACCTTCTATAAGCGCAGTAATATCTTCTTTTGTTCTTAACGGAGGTAATACTTTATAAGTAGTGTCAAATTCTGTTAGTTTTTCATCAGTGTAGAGTAGGTTGTATAAAGCAACGCTACAGCTTACGTCTAATCCTTTTTTCTTTGCTTCTTTTATTAGTTTTACAGAGCCTGCAGTAGAAATGGTTGGTATGTGTAATTTGCCACCTGTGTATTCTAAAATAAATAAATCTCTGGCAACTTGTAATTCTTCAGCTAAAGCAGGTATACCTTTTAAGCCAAGACTTGTAGATACATCACCTTCATTTACAATTCCTTTTCCGGCAATTTTGCAATCTAACGGGAAAGAATAAATTAAGCCATCGAAATTTTGAGCATATTGCAACGCTATTTTTAATAGGTTAGAGTTGCTAGTCGGTTTCTTATAGTCTGAAAAGCCAACTGCACCAGCATTTTTCATATCATACAATTCCGCTAAATCTATTGCTTCACTATTTATAGTTAAAGCACCTAGCGGATGTAAATTGGTTACTTCTTCTTTGGCTTTATCTTTAATAAAAGCAAGTGTAGCGCTAGTGTATGGTATTGGGTTTGTATTTGTATTAAGTATAATATCTGTAAAACCACCTTTAACTGCAGTTTTTAGTCCGTTCTCTATTGTTTCTCTTTCTTCAAAACCAGGCTCACCAAAAGATACACTAGTGTCTAACCAACCAATAGAAATACATAGGTTTTTTTTAGATACAATTACGGCATCCTCTGTAGGTGTTACAGCATCAGAAATTTTTGTAATAACACCATTTTGTACTAAAATATCTTTAGTTTTTAAATGTAAATCTTTGTTAGATTTATCAAAAATTTTGGCAGATTTTATTAATATATTCATTTAAAATATTTTTGAATAAGAACTTCTAGTATTAAGAAAAACAACGCAAAAATAACAAACCATTTCCAAAGCTCATTTACCTTTTGGTTATTTTCTAAATTGGTTAATAGTTGACTAATACTAGTGCTTTGTTTGATATTTGCAATACTATTAATGTCTGTATATATAAGTTTACTTTCTTCTCTATTATAATTAAAACTTAGTGAACCTAATTCTGATTCTCCTTTCTTTATGGTATAAATACCAGCATTTTGCGGAGTATTAGAAAAAGTTAATGTGGTTTTATTTGTAAAAGATTGTTGTTGCGGAATAAATTCGTTTTTATCTTTTGTAATTTTTAAAACAAGATCTTTATTAACTTTAGTTTCTACGTCTACAGTTGTGGCTTTACCAAGTGTTGTGTATAGTTTTGGAATTTTAAAACTTGTGTAACCCATATTATATAGTGTAGGAACAATTAGCGGAGAACCTTTAAAATTAGAGTTTTCTTTTGATAAGCTACTTGTAAAAAAGTAAAAGCCATTTGCACCCATTAAAAAAGGAGAATTATCTTGGTAACTTAAAAGACTAGGAGCAGAACTGTTAGTGATAAAAGAACTGTTTACCGTTGGATATTGAAAATTAGTGACTCTTTTTTGAAATACATTTGTATATAATGGATGAGAAAAATTGATACCAGTTACCTTACGTTCTATATTGATTAAACCTTTTAGTTTGGTTGAAAAATAGTTAGATAACAAAGCATTGTAACTATTAATGTCTAATTTTAAAGAAGGGATAACAACCAACGAACCTCCGTTTTTAGTAAATGAAGTTAATGCATTTTTTAAAGATTCTGGTATTGCCTTAAGTTCATTTAATATAATTAAATTTTGAGTAGGAATTAGACTGTAGTTTAATTGGTTTATAGTGGTTGTATTGGTTTTAAACTCATCATTAGTAAATATCTTATTTAAAAAGGTATTATCAGTATTAGAAATAGCTAACACTTTTATTTTATCTCTTTTATTAATGTTAAAGTAAAAACTATTGTCATACATTAAACCTGTATCTGTTAGCTCTATTTTGCCCTTAATACCAACGTCTTTTGGTAATGTAAAGTTAACTTTAGCTTCTTTGCTATTATTAAATAAGGCAGATGTTTTTGCAATTAAAGTATCATTATTATATAACGCAACAGCAGTGTTCTCTGCATTAGTATTAGCTTTAAGGTTAGCTGTTAGTTCTAAATTTGTAGCGTCTGTATTAGAAACATATAAACTATCAATACTAATATTTGTAAAGTTCTCAGTATTTTGTTTTACAAAGTATATATTAGTTTGTAAGCTGTCTATAGTATAAGCTTCATTTTTTTGCTGAAAATCAGAAATAACTATAAGATCCTTTACACTACTATTATCTTTGCTAAATAAGGTATTTGCTTTTAAAATAACATCTTTTATGTGTAGTTGATTACTACTATAACCTAATGAAAGCAGATTATTTTGAATATCTTTTAAAACAACATTTTTATACGTATTAGTATTAGTAAAAAGACTAAACTCTTTTTCTTTGGCGTTACTCTTTATGAGTTCTTGCACGGCAGTTTGCAAAAGGCTAGTTCCATTATTTAGCGCTTGCATACTAAAAGAATTGTCTAAATAAATAACAGTTTCTCTCTTTTTAAAAACATCTTTTTTAGCAAAATATGGTTGTGCAAATGCAATTATTAATGCGGTATATAAAAAAAGTCTAGCAGCTAAAAGAAGCCATTTTTTTAGATTACGAGCTTTTTTAGATTGTGTTTTTACCTTTTGAAGCAAAGCAACATTGGTAAAAGGCGTTTTTTTAAATCTACGGAGTTGAAAAAGATGAATAAATAATGGAACCAATAGTAAAAATAAAGCCCAAAGAAGTTCCGGATATTTAAACTGCATTCCTTAATTTAATTTTTCAAATATAATGAAATTAAACCAAAGGAAATAGCACATTAGCAAAAGAAAAAATAATCTTTTACAGCTTTAAGGTTTAATGTATTAAGATGACTTTTAATAGTTAATTGCTCTTTTTGGTTAGCAACTGTAATTATTATTTGTAGATCTTTAACATTGTCTATGGCTAAAAAATGTTTTAATTTTTGATTATATATGTCTTTGCCTATTTTTTGTTGGTTGTTACATACCCAGAGAAAAGGAATATTTTTTTCTATTAGTTTTTTAGCAATCTCTTTTCCTTTTTTACCAGCTCCCCAAATTACAAGTGTATTTGTTTGTAGATATTCTATCTCTAAAAAATAATTAAGTTTTAACTCTAAAAAGTAGTTTTGCGCATAATGTTCACTAGTTCTAGATGTTCTTGTTGAGTAGTCTCTCCATTTATGTAAAATGGTATTACACGGAATACATTCTATTTTGTGTTTGTAAAATCTAAAGGCTAAGTCATAATCTTCTGGGTAGGTGTTAGGCTCAAAACCACCTACTGCATCAAAATCAGATTTATGTACCATCCAACAAGGAGACGGTATCACACATTCTTTATATATTTCTGAATAGTTATCACCAGTTGTAGTTAATTGGTTTAACCACTCTTCATACTTTTTATAACCATCATTTACACCATTTTTTGCAAAATATTTTACTTTTCCTACAGCAATATGCTTGGTGCCATTTTTTAAGAGCGAAGAAAGCATTATTTTAATCTTATTAGGCATCATTATGTCATCAGAATCCATTCTGGTTATATAAGTACCATTAGATAATTTATAGGCTAATTGTAGAGCTTTAATTATACCTTGCCCATTATTTAGCGTTGTTTTAATTCTGCTATCTTTTTTAGCATAATTTTCTAAAATTGAAGCGCTACTATCTGTAGAATGATCATTAATAGCCAGTATTTCCCAGTTGGTATAGGTTTGTGATATTATAGAGTTAATACATTCATCTAAAAAAGCTTCAACATTTTTGAAGGGTATTAATATACTAACTAAAGGGGTTGGCATTTTATTATTTCTTTAATGCTTTAGCAATTGCTTCTTTTGCTAAAGGAGCCATAAGTTGGTATCCTTTTTTGTTAGGATGAACACCGTCTCCAGAATGCTCTTTTCTAAGTCCATTTTCTTTAGTAGCCATAGCAGAAAAATAATCTAAGTAGATAAAATTATTATCAGTTGCATATGATTTTAACATCGCATTTAACTTAGGTATTTTAGTATTTGGGTTTTTATTTGGAGCCCAAGGATAATCAAAAGCTGGTAGTGTTGACGAAATTATAACCTTAATATTGTTTTTGGTAGCAAGTTCTGCCATACTTTTAATATTATCGGTAATTTCATTTAAAGTAGTTGGCCCAGTATTACCAGCAATGTCATTTGTGCCAGCTAAAATTACAACTACCTTAGGGTTAAGGTTAATAACATCTTGTCTAAAACGTAATAACATTTGCGGAGTTGTTTGTCCGCTTATACCTCTGTTAATGTAATTTTTATTTTCGAAAAAACTAGGCATTGCATTGCTCCAGCCTTCTGTTATAGAATTGCCCATAAAAACAACTCTATTTTCATTAGATGTAGGAGCCTTTAGTTCTGTGTTTGCTTTTTTATATTTATTTAGGTTAGCCCAGTCTTGTGCTTGTGAGTTGCATGACATAAAAAAACATAGAATTAAAATACGGAATGTTATTACTTTTTTCATTTTTTATTGAGGTTAAAGTACCAAGATAATAAAAAATGAAAAAGTAATAGTAATTTAATAAAAGTAATAGGGTGTGGGTAGGCCTAAAAATTATTAAATTACTTAGTAAAGTACGTTTCTATATTTTTTTAATATTAGCGTTTAGCCCTTCTACAATGCCAAGAATATTATTAATAGTCTCTGTAAAATGATGTTTAATTAAATCGTTGGGGATTCGGATAGTCGTAAAACCGTTTTTAAAAGAATGCATAGCCTCTTCTAAGTCGTTAATTGCTTGCTCGTGAGTAAGCATATTATATTCGGTATCTATTTCTATATTTAATTTAACTCTAGAAATAGCAATATCTATAGATTTTTTACCATCCCACCATTCTAACATAGGTGTTAATCCTCTGCTTTTAAGTCCATAATATAATTGTATGGCCTCTATGGGTGTATTATTTTTTAAGATGAGTCTGTTTAATCTCACTTGATGCTTTGCACACAACTCTACTCCAAATGCGTCTATTGCATTTTTATGGTCAATATAGCTAAGCTCTTTCTTACATTCTAAACAAGTCATTAATAGTAGGTTTAATAAGGTTTGGGGTTATTATAACCGTACTTTTTTAGGTTTATTATTTACGTTTCGATGAAATACACACTTGCATTTACTTTTTAGATGAAATGCACACTTTTAGGATAATAATTGATATTTACATCTTCCTGAGAATTATAAATATTAAACTGTTAGATTGTTAAAAATTTATGAATATTTGTTAAAATTTTATTAATTCTTGTTAGAAAATATATATTTGAGATAATAAGTAACCTTACCAAACCTCTGTCTCTAGTATGAACCACAAATGCATAATAATCATAGTATGTGTTACTATGTTTTATATTTCTCCTTTTTCCTATGGTCAATTAAAGCTTAAAAATGATTTTGTAAAATCCAATGTTGACCTATATAGTTGGTTTGACAAAGAAATTGGATTAGAAAAAACAGTTATTTATAACGGTTTTTTAGATGATGGAGATGGTTATTTTGAAAAAAATAGATCATTTGAAAATACAAATAGATATTATAAACAATTTGAATTTTTTAATGGAAGTATAGTATACGATAGGCAGTTATTTAATAATGTAAAAATTAAATATGATGTTTTTGAAGATGAATTACTAATCAATTTAAAAAACAGTAATAATAACTTAATAACTATTCAGCCAATAAATAATAAGGTAGATAGTTTTATGTTGAATTCTCAATACTTTGTAAATATAGATAACTTGACTGTTGAGCAGGGGAGTTATAATGGATATGTGGAATTATTATTGAATAATGAGAATTTTCAATTTTACAAAAAACATATAAAAAGTAGAATAGAAAAAAGATCTAATAACAAGTTATTATATCAGTTCTCAGATAGGAATTATAACTTATTACATTATAATAAGAGTCTAATAAAAATAAAAAAAATTAGAAATCTAAGTAAAATTTTTCCAGAGTATAAATCTGTCATTAGAAAATATTCAGTGAATTACAAAAGCAATGACTCTAATATTATAGATTTATTAAAAAAAATAAATTTATTAATGAATAAAAAAACTAAAGCGTTATAAATGAAAAAATATATAATTTTATTTTTAATATTATTCTTTAGTTTTACAATTTACTCTCAGCATAAAGAAACTTTGATAACTATTCAATTTAAAGATTCTCCTATTAAAGACGTTTTAAGTAAAATTGAAAACAGTTATAACTTTAACTTTTATTTTTCTAATAACTGGTTTAGCAATGGTAAAGTTTCTGGTATTTATAAAGATGAGAAATTAACAACCATTTTAGAAGACATTTTTAAAAATACAGATTTAAATTATTTTGTTGATAAAACAAATGTTTATGTTTTACAGAATAGAATAGTATATAATGAGTTACCTAAAATTTTTTCTGCTCCAGTAAATGATACAACTAGTACTAAAGAGAAAAAAAATAATACTATTACTCCTGTTTTTTACAATAAAAAAAGTAATGATTTAGGTAATAGTTTTATTGAAACTCTTAGGATTGGTAAGTCTACTATAAATGATACTAAAAGTACTTTTATATTAAGTGGTTACATAAAACAACATTTAAATAATGAACCCATTCCTAATGTGACTATATATGTAAAGAATAGAAATTTAGGGGTATCTACAAACAATAATGGTTTTTACGAAATTAAGTTGCCAAAAGGAGAAAACTTAATAGAAGTGAGTTCTATAGGTGTAAAAGCACAAGTAAAAAGAGTCTTTTTATTTAATAATGGACAGTTAAATTTTAGCTTAAAAGAAGATATAGAACAATTAGATGAAATTATAGTAGATGGCGCACAAGATGTTAATGTAGAAGAAACCTTAATGGGGACTTCAGAAATAGATTCAGAAGAGTCTAAAAACATACCACTGGTTTTAGGAGAAAGAAATATACTAAAAGTAGCAACTACATTACCAGGTATTACCACTGCAGGTGAAGGAGCTACAGGCTTTAATGTAAGAGGAGGTAAAACAGATCAGAATTTAATACTTTTAGATGATGCTGTTATTTATAACCCATCTCATTTTTTTGGTATTTTTCAGGCTTTAAATCCCTTTACAACAAAGAGTTTAAAAGTTTATAAAGGTAGTATTCCTTCAGAATTTGGAGGACGCTTATCATCAGTCTTTGATATAAAATCTAAAGATGGTAATGTAGATAATTTTGCAGGCGAGGCATCTATAGGGCCAATTACAAATAATATAGCATTAGAACTTCCTATTGTTAAAGGTAAATCGTCATTAATGGTTGGTGGTAGATCTACTTATTCAGACTGGGTTCTTAAATCATTAGACGATGATGATTTAAAAAAGAGTAAGGCAAATTTTTATGATGTAATAGCAAAGTATAATCATAAAATTAATGATAAAAATGATATAAGAGCTACAGCATACTATAGTAAAGATGTTTTTAGTATAACTTCAGATTCTTTATACAGTTATAATAATGCAGTTTTTTCGCTAAGTTGGGACAATCAATTAAATGATAAAAACGTGGGGAATTTATCTCTTTTTAATACTCACTACGGATTTAACATAGATTATGATGGGGATACAAATACTGACTTTGCTTTTGATTACGGAATAGTAGAAACAGGTTTTAAATACAAAATAACTTATTTATATAATAGCAAGCATAAAATTAACTATGGAATAACTAGTAAGTTATATAATGTTACCCCAGGTAATAAAGAGCCTTTAGGAGATGAGTCTGATGTACAAAAAATTAACTTGGATAAAGAAAAAGGACTAGAATCAGCTCTTTTCTTATCAGATGACTTTGAATTTAATGATAAATTGATGTTTAATTTGGGAGTTAGATATTCAACCTTTACAACTTTAGGAGAAAATACAACAAGAGTTTATAAAGAAGGAGAACCTAAAAATGATGAAACAGTAGAAGAGATATTAAACTTTGATAAAAATGAAGAAGTAAAAACTTATGGAGGGATAGAAGCTAGAGTAGCTGCTAGATATTTACTAAAAGATAATTTATCTATTAAGGCTAGTTATAATAAAATGTATCAATACATACACACTTTATCTAATAATACTACGGGTTCTCCTATTGATACTTGGAAACTATCAGACTATAACATTAAACCTCAAAAAGCAGAACAGTTTGCTTTAGGAATATATAAAAATATAGCAGGTAACGACTATGAAATAAGTTTAGAAGGGTACTATAAATTGTCTAATAATGTGCCAGATTTTAAAACAGGAGCACAGTTAACTTTAAATGAAAATATTGAAACTGAAATTTTGCAAGGTAAAGGAAAAGCATATGGAGTAGAATTTTTAGTGCGTAAAAATGCAGGAGATGTAAATGGGTGGTTAAGTTACACATATTCTAAATCTTTTTTAAAGTTAAACAGTGAGTTTTCCGAAGAGCAAGTTAATAATGGCGATTATTTCCCTTCAAATTATGACAAACCACATAATTTAAATTTGGTTTCTAATTTTAAAATAACCCGTAGGTTTAGCTTCTCAGGTAATTTTACATATCAAACAGGAAGACCAGTAACATACCCTATAGGTAATTTTACATATCAAGGATCAGATTATCCAATTTATAGCGACAGAAATAAGTTTAGAATACCAGATTATTATAGGTTAGATTTAAGTTTTAATGTAGAAGGTAATCATAAACTTAAAAAGTTAGGACATAGTTTTTGGAACATATCTATATACAATGTACTAGGAAGAAATAATCCTTATTCGGTTTATTTTGTTACAGAAGATAATGAAGTTAAGGCGTATAAAAGCTCTATTTTTTCTATTCCAATTCCTACTATAACCTATAATATTAAATTTTAACTGCAAATGATAAAAAACATTATAAAACATTATAAATCTTTGTTCGTTTTTTTACTAGCTACCTTTTTATTAGCAGGTTGTATAGAGGAGTTTTCTCCAGTAACCAAAGACTATGACAGCATATTAGTTGTAGAAGCTGTTTTAACAGATGAGTACAAGTATCAGAAAATAAAATTAAGTAGAACTTTTAAATTTGAAGAGGACGGAGCTAAAAGCGAAGAAGGAGCTACTGTTACTATTTTAGATGATTTAAATAATGAATATAGTTTTAGTGAGCTAGAGTCAGGAGAATATGTATCTAATATGGCTTTTAAAGCAGAAAATATAGCTTATGTGTTACATATAAAAACAGCTAAAGGTAAAGAATATAAATCTACTCCTAGCTTTTTAAGTACAGGTAGTGGTATAGATAAAGTATCTGTTAAAAAAACAACTAACTCTAATTTAGAAGAAGGTGTTTCTATAATGGTAGATGTTAATGAAGCTTCAGGAGAAGTGAAGTATTACAGATATGAGTATGAAGAGACACATAAAATTATAGCACCTTGGTTTAGAAAGAGAAAAGCTGTTATTGTTTCAGAAGAACCACCTCAAATAAAAATTGAATATTTTAATGATGAAACGGGCAAAGTTTGTTTTAGTACTAAAAAGTCTAATTCTTTAATTATAGGGTCTACAGAGGAGTTAAGTGCAGGACAATTAGTTAATTTTCCAGTAAGGTTTATAGATAGAAATGATTACAAAATTTTGAACAGGTATACCGTTTTAGTTAAACAATATATTATATCTAGAGAAGCGCATACTTTTTACCAAACTCTAGAGAATTTTTCTAGTTCGGAGGGTTTGTTTTCTCAAATACAACCAGGTTTGTTAAAGGGTAATATAGAGAGTATAAATGATGAAAATGAAAAAGTCGTTGGTTTTTTTGAAGTTTCATCTGTTTCTTCCAAAAGAATATTTTTTGAGTATAAAGATATTTTTACAGATAAATCTTCTACAGCTAAGTACCCTTATTCTTGTTCATTTATAGCACCTGCAGATGCAAGGAAAGTAATAGAAATTCTTAAAAATAATAGCTACACATGGGTAACAGATGAGCCAGAGCCTTGTACTAATGAGTTTTGCCCTTATGGTGACATAGAAAATGGTCCCAATGTTTATGTAAAAGTAGAATGTGGAGATTGTACCGTTTTTAGTAGTAGTATAGTTCCTGATTTTTGGGAAGATTAAAACCTAGTTAATGAAAAAAATATATCAAATTTTTATTTTGTGTTTTTTTATTCAATTTTCTAATCATTTAAACGGTCAGGATAATAATATAAAACACGTAACCTCCAAAGCTTTAAAGGAACAGGTTTATATACACTATAATTCTAATTTGTTATTTGTAGGTGAGTATATACATTACACTATGTATTGTACCTATTTAAAAAATCAAGAACCAAGTAGTATTAGTAAAATTGGTTATGTAGCACTAGTAGGAAAAGGTAATAAGGTTATTGTTCGTCAAAAAGTTAGGCTTGTTGATGGTTTAGGAAGAGGAGATTTTTTTATACCCGTTTCTGTACCTACTGGAAACTATAAAATTATAGGGTATACCAATTGGATGAAAAATAATAAAAGCACATCTTTTTTTGAAGGAGATATAGCTCTCATAAATCCTTATCAAAATAAACAAAATATAGATTTTGTTGCAGAGGAAAATTTAGTAAGTAATAATCCAGGTGTAGTTAATAATATCTCCAGTAATAATAGTATTGATGTTAAATTATCAAAAAAAGTTTACAAGCAAAGATCAAAGGTAAATGTATCGTTATTTCCAACACAAATACATACTAATGGTAATTACTCTGTGTCTGTTTATAAGAAAAACTCAATAATATTAAACAAAAGTGACTTTTTAAATAATTACAAAGATTTTAAAACTGAAGAAGCTAATTATATAGACTTAGTAAAAGAGAATAATATTTCTTTACCGGAGTTACGTGGAGAGCTAATAAAAGGAGCTATAAAAACAACTGATACTTCTTTACCAATTCAAAATATATCTGTTTCTATTTCTATTCCTAGTAGTAATGGATACTTTTTAAAATTTTCAAAAACAAATAATAAAGGGGAGTTTGAATTTATTTTGGATAAAGAATATGATGCAGCTAATGCTATTATTCAAGTTATTAGTAAAAACGCTGAAGATTACAAGTTAACAATGTTACCACATACAGGAGTAGATTTGTCAAACTTAATATATAAAAAACCAAGAATACCATATTCGGCTAATCAATTAATATTAAATCGAAGTATTCACAACCAAATAGAGAATGCTTATTTTGAATTAAAACCAGATTCAATTTTAATTCATAAAAATAGCGAGCCTTTTACAATGGATAATAAGATTGTTTATAGACTAGATGATTACACTCGTTTTAAAACAGTAAAAGAAACATTAATAGAAGTGATAGACAATGTTTGGTCTAAAAAAATAAATAATGATAAATATGTTTTTCAAGTAAGGATGGAGAATAAAGCTTATGATTATTTTGAATTACCTGAAATAAAGGCTCTTGTTCTTGTAGATGGTGTAGTAATACAGGATCATACAATTATGATGGATTACGACGCTAGAAAAATAGAGAGTATTAGTCTTTTAAAAAGAAAATATGTTTATGGAGAAGAAGTCTATCAAGGAATAATTGAAATTTTCACTAAAAAAAGAGATTTCAAATTATCTAATCCTAACTCTGGTATTTTAAATCATAACTTATTCAAACCTACACAAGAAATAATTTATTACAAACCTAAATATGAAAAAAATGATATTAATAAGCATATTCCAGATTTTAGATATCAATTATTATGGGAGCCAAATATTACGTTTAAAGATTTAAAAACTAAAGAAATAGAGTTCTATACATCAGATGTAAAAGGAAGTTTTACGCTAACTTTAAAAGGATTTACAGATAATGGTAAAGAAGTATCAGTAAAAAAGGATTTTATAGTTGAATAATTTTTTTAAAAATAGTGCATATTTATAAAAATAATATCTAATATTGTTATTAGAATGAAAAACAACATAATTATTATCGTATTAGTCATTATTATCTCTCTCTGGGGGTGATACGGTCTTATATTGATTTTAAGAAAAGCCTGTGTCATATAAAATTGACACAGGCTTTTTTTTTGTTTCAAACTATAAGTGCTTTTAAAATAACTATCAATTTATACAAATAAAAATAGCTGAATGTGATACAAAATAAGGTTTTAATATGTTGATTATAAGTGAATTAAATAAATATACAGTAGGTTGAATTTATACTAAAAAACATTGTTAAAAAAATGAAGAAAGTGAAAGAATTATATTTGAATAGTAAATTATATTCAAAAAAGTCAAAGAATTACAAGATATAACCAAATGGAGTTAAATAAGTATAGTAAGAACGTAACACAAGATCCAACACAACCAGCAGCACAAGCTATGTTGTACGGGATAGGCTTTAAAGATGAAGACTTTAGTAAACCAATTGTGGGTATTGCAAGTACTGGTTATGAAGGTAACCCGTGTAATATGCATTTAAATGACTTAGCTAAAGAAGTAAAAGAAGGTGTTAATACAAACGAATCTGTTGGTTTAATTTTTAATACAATTGGTGTTAGTGATGGTATATCTATGGGAACTCCTGGTATGCGTTTCTCTTTACCATCTAGAGATATTATAGCAGACTCTATGGAGACTGTTGTACAAGGTATGTCTTATGACGGTTTAGTTACCGTTGTTGGTTGTGATAAAAATATGCCTGGTGCTTTAATGGCAATGATACGTTTAAATAGACCATCTATTTTAGTTTATGGAGGTACTATAGCCTCTGGTTGTCATAACGATAGAAAGTTAGATATTGTTTCTGCTTTTGAGGCTTGGGGAGAAAAGGTTGCAGGTACTATGCAGCAAGAAGAGTTTGGTTGTATTATTAAAAAAGCTATTCCTGGTGCTGGCGCTTGTGGCGGAATGTACACAGCAAATACAATGGCATCTGCAATAGAAGCTTTAGGAATGTCTTTACCTTATAATTCTTCTAATCCTGCAACAGGTAAAGAAAAAAAACAAGAGTGTATAGATGCCGGTAAACAAATGTATTACTTGCTAAAAAAGGATATTAAACCGTTAGATATAGTTACTAGAAAATCGTTAGAAAACGCTATTCGTTTGGTAACAATTATGGGAGGATCTACAAATGCTGTATTACATTTTTTAGCTATTGCAAGAGCTGCAGACATTGATTTTACACTTCAAGATTTTCAAAAAATTAGTGACACTACACCTTTTATCGCAGATCTAAAACCTAGTGGTAAATATTTAATGGAAGATGTACACCGTATTGGTGGTATACCAGCGGTATTAAAATACTTATTAGAAAACGGATTATTACATGGCGATTGTTTAACTGTTACAGGTAAAACGCTAGCAGAAAACTTAGAAAATGTACCAAGTTTAATAGAAGGTCAAGATGTTATTCGTCCTCTAGAAAATCCAATAAAAGCAACTGGTCACTTACGTATGTTATATGGTAATTTGGCAGAAAATGGTTCTGTAGCAAAAATTACAGGTAAAGAAGGTTTACTATTTAAAGGTACAGCAAAGGTTTTTAATAGTGAGTATGATGCTAATGATGGTATTAGGGACGGAAAAGTTAAAAAAGGAGATGTAGTCGTCATTAGATATGAAGGGCCAAAAGGCGGCCCAGGAATGCCAGAAATGCTTAAACCTACAGCAGCTATTATGGGTGCTGGTCTTGGTAAAGACGTAGCTTTAATTACAGATGGTCGTTTTTCTGGTGGTACACACGGTTTTGTAGTTGGTCATATTGCGCCAGAAGCTCAAGATGGTGGTACAATTGCGCTTGTTAAAGATGGTGATGTAATTACTATAGACGCAGAAACAAATGCTATTAATGTAGACATAACTTCAGAAGAATTAGCAAAGCGTAAAGCTGCTTGGGTAGCACCAGAATTAAAATTTAAAAAAGGTGTATTGTATAAATATGCACGTTCAGTATCATCTGCTGCACAGGGTTGTGTAACTGATGAATTTTAACTAAAAAATAAAATCACAAAAGTACCATTGTTCGGTTTTTAAAAACTTAACAATAGCACTTTTACTTTAACTCTTTGAAGATGGAAACAGTAAAAGAAAAAAAGACGACATCAAAAAACAAAAAGACCATAAAAATAAGTGGAGCAGAGGCAATTATACATTGTCTATTAGCTGAAGGTGTAGATTTAATTTATGGTTATCCTGGCGGTGCAATTATGCCCGTTTATGATGAATTATACAAATTTCAAGATAAATTAACGCACATTTTAACGCGTCACGAGCAAGGAGCTACACATGCTGCGCAAGGATATGCAAGAGTTTCTGGTAAAGTAGGTGTTGCTATGGCAACTTCTGGTCCTGGAGCAACAAACTTAGTTACAGGTTTAGCAGATGCTCAAATAGATTCTACTCCAATGGTTTGTATTACAGGCCAAGTTCCAAGACATTTATTAGGCACAGATGCTTTTCAAGAAACAGATATTATTGGTATCTCTACTCCGGTTACAAAGTGGAATTATCAAGTTACAAAAGCAGAAGAAATCCCAGAGATATTAGCTAAAGCATTTTACATTGCTAGATCTGGGAGACCAGGTCCTGTATTAGTAGATATTACAAAAAATGCTCAGTTTGAAGAGTTTGATTTTAGTTACGAAGCTTGTGTTGGTGTTCGTAGTTACAATCCGTTTCCTAAAATAGATACAGCAAAGGTTGAAGCTGCTGCTGCACTAATTAACTCCGCTAAAAAGCCATTAATAGTATTTGGACAAGGTGTTATTTTAGGTAAAGCAGAAAAAGAACTTAAAGCTGTAATAGAAAAATCAGGAGTACCTGCTGCTTGGACAATTTTGGGCGTTGCTGCTTTAGATAGCGAACACCCTTTAAATGTTGGTATGGTTGGTATGCATGGTAATTATGCGCCAAATGTTTTAACTAATGAGTGTGATGTTTTAATTGCTATAGGTATGCGTTTTGATGATCGTGTAACTGGTAATTTAGATAGTTACGCTAAACAGGCTAAAATTATACACTTTGATATAGATCCTGCAGAAATAAACAAAAACGTTCCTACAGATGTAGCTGTATTGGGTAATGCTAAAGATAGTCTAGAGGCATTACTTCCTCTTTTAAATGATAACAAACATACTAATTGGCACAATAAGTTTAAAGACATGTATCAAGTAGAGTATGATACGGTTATAAAAAAAGATATTAAGCCAACTAAAGAGAAGCTCACAATGGGCGAGGTTATAGAACAGGTAAATCTGGCTTCCCAAAACAGTGCTGTTATAGTTAGTGATGTTGGTCAACACCAAATGATAGCCTGTAGATATGCAAAATTTAACCAAACAAAAAGTAATATTACATCTGGTGGTTTAGGTACAATGGGCTTTGCTTTACCTGCAGCTATAGGAGCTAAAATGGGAGCTATGGATAGGGAAGTAGTTGCCGTTATTGGTGATGGCGGTTATCAAATGACAATACAAGAACTTGGTGTTATTTTTCAGCATAACGTGCCTGTTAAAATTATTGTTTTAAATAACGATCATTTAGGTATGGTACGCCAATGGCAAGAGTTATTTTTTGACAAAAGATATGCATCTACTGTAATGGTAAATCCAGATTTTGTAAAAATAGCAGAAGGCTATCATATTAAATCTAAGCGTGTTAGTGAGCGTAGTGAGTTAAAATCTACTATAGAAGAAATGTTAGCATCTAAAGATCCATATTTTTTAGAAGTTAAGGTAGAGAAAGAGGATAATGTATTTCCTATGATTCCTTCGGGAGCTTCAGTATCAGACGTTAGATTAAAATAAGTTTAATTAAAAAAATTCCAAAATAACTTTTTATTAAAGTAAAATTGGGGCAATAAAAAAATGGAAAATAATTGGTATACCATATCGGTTTATTCTGAAAACAACGTTGGATTGTTAAATAGAATATCAGGCATATTTTTAAAAAGGCACATCAATATAGAAGCTTTAAATGTATCAAAATCAGAGATCAATAGCGTTTCTAAATTTACAATTGTTGTAAATACAACAGAGCAATGGGTCATAAATATTGTTGGTCAAATAGAAAAACAAGTAGAGGTAATTAAAGCATATTACCATTGTGATGATGATATTATTTATCAAGAGTCTGCTTTATTTAAAATAAAATCAGATTTATTGTTTGATGAGCGAGAGATTCAAAACATTATCAAAGAAAATAACTCACAAATAGTTACTGTTGCACGCGATTTTTTTGTGCTTTCTAAGTCCGGAAAAAGAGACGAGATTAATAAAATGCATGACCAACTAGAACCTTATGGTATTATGCAGTTTGTACGTTCTGGTAGAATTGCAGTGAGTAAAGCAGAAATGCGAATTAGTAGCTTATTAGAAGAATTTCAACATAATTAATTAATCATTCTCAGTTTAGATATTGAGAGAAAAAAGAGTACAGAAAATGTCAAATTATTTTAACACCTTATCACTAAGAGACAAATTAACTCAGTTGGGTAAATGTAGATTTATGGATACTACAGAATTCTCTGATGGTGTAACAGCCTTAAAAGGCAAAAAAATAGTAATTATTGGCTGTGGAGCACAAGGTTTAAACCAAGGACTAAATATGAGAGATTCTGGTTTAGATATTTCTTATGCTTTGCGTGATGCTGCTATACAAGAAAAAAGAGCATCGTACAAAAATGCATCAGAAAACGGATTTACAGTAGGTAACTACCAAGATTTAATACCAACGGCAGATTTAGTAATTAACCTTACTCCAGATAAACAACATACAAATGTTGTGAACACTGTAATGCCATTAATGAAAAATGGAGCTACGTTATCGTATTCTCACGGTTTTAATATTGTTGAAGAAGGTACACAAGTACGTAAAGATTTAACTGTAATAATGGTTGCTCCTAAATCTCCAGGTTCAGAGGTGCGTGAAGAATATAAAAGAGGTTTTGGTGTACCAACATTAATTGCGGTACACCCAGAGAATGATCCAGAAGGTAAAGGTTTGGCACAAGCTAAAGCGTATGCAGCAGGTACAGGCGGTCATAAGGCTGGTGTTTTAGAGTCTTCTTTTGTTGCTGAAGTAAAATCAGATTTAATGGGAGAGCAAACTATTTTATGTGGTTTGTTACAAACAGGTTCTATTCTTTGTTTTGATAAAATGGTAGCAGAAGGCGTAGATGCTGGTTATGCTTCTAAATTAATTCAATACGGATGGGAAACTGTTACAGAAGGTCTTAAATATGGTGGTATTACTAATATGATGGATCGTTTGTCTAATCCTGCAAAAATAAAAGCATTTGAATTAGCTGAAGAGTTAAAAGACATAATGCGTCCGTTATTCCAAAAACATATGGATGATATTATGGAAGGTGAGTTTTCTAAAACAATGATGGAGGACTGGGCCAATGGCGACAAAAACTTGTTAGATTGGCGTGCAGCTACAGGAGAAACTAACTTTGAAAAAACACCTGCTGGTGATGTAGAAATTTCTGAGCAAGAATTTTATGATAACGGCGTGTTAATGATTGCAATGGTTAGAGCAGGAGTAGAACTTGCTTTTGAGGCTATGACAGACTCTGGTATTATTGCAGAATCTGCATACTATGAGTCGTTGCATGAAACACCACTTATTGCAAATACAATTGCCCGTAAAAAGTTATTTGAAATGAATAGAGTAATTTCTGATACAGCTGAATATGGTTGTTATTTATTTGATCATGCTTGTAAACCTCTATTAAAAGATTTTATGGCTAAAGTAGATACTTCTGTTATTGGAAAACCATATGCTGCAGACGCAGGTAATGGTGTAGATAATGCTAAATTAATTGCTGTAAACAAAGCATTAAGAGAGCATCCGGTAGAAATTGTCGGTGCTAGATTAAGAGCATCTATGACTGCAATGAAACCTATTGTATAATTAGTATATCTTTTATAAAAAACGTATTTAACAAAACAATTACAGTGGAGTTAAATACGTTTTTTATTTTTAAAGCTTTTCTCTTAATTACAGTTTATTTTATTAGTAGTTCCAGTTGGTGTATATACACGAATCCAATCAACAGACATTTTGGTGTCGGCTCCAAATTTAATATCGGTACTATTCCAAAACTCAGTAACTCCGCCATATCTCCATACTTGAGCAGCTTGACTAATTAGCATATGCATTTCTTTTGTAAGACCATCTCCGCAAGTTGTATAATTCTCCGGATCAATACCGTCTTCGTCTCGTAATCCAGATATGATTTTTACTCTTTTTCCATCAACAAAATATTCAAGTACTTCAGGACTTACCCATTTTACACCATAGGTATGGTATGCTTCATTCCATTTTACATCGTTATCCCTGCCACAACTTGAAGAATTTTGTTTTCTAGACATCCAAGTTTCTTTCTGAGGTTGATAATCTAGTCTCTCACCATCTACATTTTTAAAGGTATGATGGCTTAAATGTAACCTATCAGCAAAATAAGGTTTATCACATTCTTCTCCATCAAGTCTAATTCTTGGCCCATATGTTTCTAGATTATCAATTTCTTCAAACTGTCCAGAGTCATTACTAATCATCCAAACAGCATTAGCTAATTGTGAATTACTTACTTTAACTCTTGCTTCCTGAAACAAAGGATAACTACTTGTAGCTTTAGTGGAAATCATACCACATTCTAATGTTTTAGAATTCCCAGAACCTTCTACTTGTGCTGTTAATGTCAATACTCTATTGTCATTAGATCCTTGATTTTCAAAGCCAATAGAGTTTCCTGTCCATACAGTTGGGAGAGGTCCAGTGTAACTATTTACATAACCTAAGTTCCATTTTTCAGAAAAGTTAGGAGAAGTTTTTCCTCCAGGGTAATTAAATTCATCAGATAATTCTTCAACTTTTTTCCAAGCCCCCATATCAAATTCGCCTCTGTTTACAGAAACTCCATTTTTAGTAGCAGGGGTGTCAAATAATTGAGTGTTGGTAAGATTACAATCAGACTTTGTAGAAATTATGTGGTCATTAATATCTAAATTAACAATTTCTGATGTTTCATTTTCTAAATCAGGAGACTCTATGTCTTTAGAACTACAGCTTAACATAAAAGTAAGTAGTGAGTAAATAAAAATTTTACAGTTTTTCATAATATATATTTGGAGTATAAATTGTCAATTCAATATTTTTATAGGTATTAAATTGATAATGATTAATAATGTCGCTAAAATAAATTTTAAAAAGAAAAATGTACTGTATACAGACTAGACAAGAACTGACAAATTATAATTTAGAGGGGAAAATTGGTTTTAATAGCTTTTTATTATAAAAAAATAGTAGGTGTTAACTTTTGGAGATTGTTAAGTTAATTTAAGTGTCTATTTAAAGATAAATTCATAAGAATATTTAGGTTTCAACTACAAAGGTTTTTTAAATTTACACTATGAATTATTTTCCTAATATAGAAAACATACGCAAAGCAGCTGATACAATAAGTGCAGTTGCAGATACAACACCATTATTAGAGAGTATTCGCTACTCTAAATTATTTAACACAAATATTCTTTTAAAAAGAGAAGATTTACACAGAGTTAGATCTTATAAAATTAGAGGGGCATATAATAAAATTAGCTCTTTAAGTAATGAGGAAAGAAAAAAAGCAAGAAAGAGGAGCT
>NZ_JBDVAA010000170.1:0-14591 GCF_039943695.1 Cellulophaga sp.
AAAACTTAGATCTTTTAAAATCTATATTACACAGCATCAAGGCACTAAAAAACAATCATATACGTTTGTTAAACTTATAACCTTAATCAATTATAATAATGAAAAAAATTAACATTATGCTTGTGTGCTTTTTAGCACTAAATTTTTTCTCTTGTTCGTCTGATGATGACTCATCTGTAAAAAATAACGACGCAGAAATTAATGCTCAAGAAAATGAACCTTTAGAAATAAATAAAGTAAGCTCCGCATTAATTATAGAAGGTGCTACTAAAAAAACTGGATCGCTTACTCCTACTGGTGGTTTAGAGTTTACTATGGATTATAGCAAACAATCTGCTTTTCAGCAGAACGGATTTGAAATTGAATTTAATTCTGCGTCAAATTATACTGGCGTTTATATACAGTTAAAAGATGAAAACGGAATGGCAGATTCTTATTTTGATGTTCCTAGATCTGAAATTTATATTTCTGGTAAAGGAGACCAAACTAAAAAAGATAAAGGTTTTCTAAAAGGAAAATCTGCTGGCAAAGAAAATGATGCTGCTATTGAAGTAAACCTTGAAGAAAGTGTTACAGCAGGTACTTTTTGCTATGTTATTTGCTTGTATGATAGTGAAGGCAACATTAGTGAACCTACAGAAGTCTGCGTAACGGTTGAAGCTTGGGGTGGTAATAGTGATTTAGTTGGCACTTGGAATTTTACAAAAGACATAGAAGATGGTAAAGAGACAAAAGTAAATGAAGTAAAGTGTTATAATTATAATGCAGATATATGTGAAATTGAAACTGCTGTGAATAATTGTGATACTATAAATTCTTTAAAGCTTGAACTTAATAGTGATGGTACATACGAATTAAATGAGGCCTCTTTAGAAAAAAATATAAATTGGGAAGCAAGTAATCAGAATTGTCAAGCTATTTATGAAGAGTCTAATTACACTTACAAAGCTATTGGTAAATGGGCTTACAGTAAAGACGGTACACTTACTTTATTAACATTTTCTGATACAGAAACGTATGATGAAGAAATATATGATGATATTTATGAAAATGGAGATATCGATATAAACGATAAAATTACATTAAATGGATCATCTTTAATTGTAAATATTCCAGATACAGATGACAATGGGAATATATTTTTTGATCAGTATTTCTTTGAAAAGGAATAACTAATCTAAAATCAGAAGATTAACAAATTATTAGCCCAAACTATATTTTAGTTTGGGCTTCTTTATTTATATACCTACAACTTAAAATATACGAAATAACTTACATACTTATACTAAATTAGTACTACATTCGTTCATTTAACTTATAACCTTAATCAATTATTATAATGAAAAAGATTAACATTATGCTTGTGTGCTTTTTAGCACTAAATTTTTTCTCTTGTTCGTCTGATGATGACTCGTCTGCAAAAAATAACGACGCAGAAATTAATGCTAAAGAAGACGAACCTTTAGAAATAAACAAAGTAAGCTCTGCATTAGTTATAGAAGGTGCTACTAAAAAAACAGGATCTCTTACTCCTACTGGTAGTTTAGAGTTTACTATGGATTACAGCAAACAATCTGCTTTTCAGAAAAAAGGATTTGGAATTAAATTTAATTCTGCTTCAGACTATACTGGCGTTTACATACAGTTAAAAGATGAAAACGGAATGGCAGATTCTTATTTTGATGTCCCAAGAGATGAAATTTACGTTTCTGGTAAAGGCGAACAAACTAAAAAAAATAGAGGCTTTTTAAAAGGAAAATCTGCCGGTAAAGAAAATGATGCTATTATTGAAGTAAACTTAGCTGAAACTGTTACAGCTGGTACTTTTTGCTACGTTATTTGTTTGTACGATGCACAAGGTAACATTAGTGAACCTACAGAAGTTTGCGTTACGGTTGAAGCTTGGGGTGGTAATAGTGATTTAGTCGGCTCTTGGGACTACACAAAACGAATAGATAATGGTAAGGAATTAATAATCGCAGAGGAAAGTTGTGATTCTGATAATTATAATATCTGTAATGAAGAATATTCTGTTGATGAGTGTCATAAAATAAACTTTATAAATATAAAATTTAATAGTGATGGCACTTTTGAAATGAATAATTCTCAAACTGAGAAATACTTAAACTATCAAGAAAGTCAAGATAATTGTGAAGTTGTTTACCAAGAGTCAGGCTACACGGCTAGTACTAAAGGTAAATGGGCATATAATGAAGAAGAAAACAGACTTACTTTAGTCATTTTTTCTGATGTTTATGATTATGGTGATGAAATAGATGCTGAAACATACGAATTTGGTGACTTAGGCTTAGATGGTACTTTAGATATTTCTGATTCTACTTTAAAAATTACAGAATCTGATTCTTATGATGGTGTAGAAATAAATATTTACGAATATTTCTTTGAAAAATAAGAAATAATTTGTTTCTAATTAAAAGCCCAGACTATGTTTTAGTCTGGGCTTTTTTTAATATTTTTCTCTATTTACTTCGTTCACCTACAAATTGGTCTTCTTTGCTTTTAAATAACACATTAAAAGACGTTAAACTACCATAAATACGTGTAATATATTGTTGCAAGTCTATCTTTTCCTGATCTACAAGGTTTTTACTTGCATTAATTTTTTGCTCCATTACTCTAATTCTGTCACGAACCATAACTATTTTATGAAAAAAAGTATCAATAGGTATTTCTTTATTTGCAGATTTACCATCTCCTGGCTCTAATACAAGAGTTCCTTTTTTCCATTTATCAGCAATTGGTGTTATGCTAGATGCATCACTCCATTTTCTTAATATTGCAATTAAAGAGTTTTCTACATCAGAAAAACTAACACTGTCCACTTCATCTTCTACAGCTTCAATCACCTCAAAATCAGCATCAACATCTATCGTTTCTAATCCTTTTTCTATAAAAGTAACCCAATAATGTTTGCTGGTGACATTGGTAACCACACCTTTTCCTAATTCATTATGTTGTATTCTAGAGCCTATTCCTAATAATTGCATTCTTCTGTATTTTTTAGTTAATACTGCTAAAATATAATTACGTTATTAATTAACAAAAACTAAATAGACGCAATTATTAAATTAAAATCCAAAATCGTAACTTAGCAACTTTGCCAAATTAGTAGATGATTACATACGAAGAAAACATAGAGGTAAAAGGTGCACGTGTGCACAACCTTAAAAATATAGACGTTACAATACCTAGAGAAAAGCTTGTTGTTATTACTGGCTTATCTGGTAGTGGTAAGTCTTCATTGGCTTTTGATACCATTTATGCTGAGGGACAACGTAGATATATAGAAACTTTTTCTGCTTACGCTCGTCAGTTTTTAGGTGGTTTAGAACGTCCAGATGTAGATAAAATAGATGGTTTATCTCCAGTTATTGCCATAGAGCAAAAAACAACTTCTAAATCTCCAAGGTCTACAGTAGGCACTATCACAGAGATTTATGACTTTCTAAGATTACTTTTTGCACGTGCTGCAGATGCTCATAGTTATAATACCGGAGAAAAAATGGTTAGTTATAGTGACGCTCAAATAAAAGAGCTAATTATAACAGATTTTAAAGATAAAAAAATAAATGTTCTTGCTCCTGTTATTAAATCTAGAAAAGGTCATTACCGTGAGTTGTTTGAGCAAATTGCAAAACAAGGTTTTGTAAAAGTAAGAGTAGATGGTGAAATTGTAGATATTGTTAAAGGTTTAAAATTAGACCGCTACAAAGTACACGATATAGAAATAGTTATAGATAGATTAAAAATATCTGATAACGCCAATCTAGACAAACGTATTACAGAAACCATAAATACAGCAATGTATAGCGGTGATAATGTATTAATGATTTTAGAAGAAGGTAAAAAGGAACCTCGCTATTTTAGTAGAGATTTAATGTGCCCTACTACAGGTATATCTTACCCAAAACCAGAGCCAAATACATTTTCTTTTAACTCACCTAAAGGTATGTGTCCTAGTTGCAGTGGCTTAGGTCATAAATACCAAGTTAACACCACTAAAATTTTTCCGGATACTAAATTATCTATAAAAGAAGGTGGTATAGCTCCTCTAGGAAAATATAAAAGTTCTTGGGCTTTTAAACAGTTAGATGTTATTGCGCAACGTTACAAGTTTAAACTAACAGATCCTATTTCTAAAATACCAGAAGAAGCTATAGAAGTTATTTTAAATGGTGGAAACGAAACTTTTGAGGTAGACTCAAAAACCTTAGGTATAAAACGAAACTATAAAATAGAGTACGAAGGTATTTCTAACTTTATTGAAAGTCAATACAATGAAGCTAACTCTGCTCCTATTAAACGTTGGGCAAAAGAGTTTATGGATAAAGTAGTTTGTCCTACCTGTGAAGGCTCTAGACTACAAAAAGCATCTTTATATTTTAAGTTTGATGATAAAAATATTGCAGATTTAGCAACTATGGATATTGTAGACTTAACAGATTTTTTTAGTAAAGTTGATAAAAAGCTTACTAAAAATCAACTTAAAATTGCTGAAGAAGTCATTAAAGAAATTAAAACTAGACTACAATTTTTATTAAATGTTGGTTTAGATTATTTATCATTAAATAGAAGCTCTAAATCCTTGTCTGGTGGTGAGGCACAACGTATACGTTTGGCTACTCAAATAGGATCTCAACTAGTAGGTGTTTTATATATTTTAGATGAACCAAGTATTGGATTACACCAAAGAGACAACGAGCGTTTAATAGCATCTTTAGAGGCTTTAAGAAATATAGGAAACTCTGTTATTGTAGTAGAACACGATAAAGATATGATAGAGCGTGCAGACCACGTTATAGATATTGGACCAAAAGCGGGCAAGCACGGCGGTCAAATAATTTCTGAAGGAAAACCAGAAGATTTAAAAAATTACAATACACTTACTGCTGATTATATTACAGGTAAGAGAGAAATTTCCGTTCCTAAAAAACGAAGAAAAGGTAATGGCAAAAAAATAAAACTAACGGGTTGTACTGGTAACAATTTAAAAAATGTTTCGGTAGAGTTCCCTTTAGGGCAAATGATTGGAGTTACAGGTGTTTCTGGTAGTGGTAAATCTACCTTAATTAATGAAACCCTCTACCCTATTTTAAATGCCTATTATTTTAATGGTGTAAAAAAACCAATGCCATATAAAAAAATTACAGGTTTAGAACATATAGACAAAGTAATTGATATTAACCAGTCTCCAATTGGTAGAACTCCTCGTTCTAACCCAGCAACCTATACTGGTGTTTTTGGAGAGGTGCGTGCATTATTTGCAAAAACGCAAGAAGCAGCTATAAGAGGCTACAAACCAGGTCGTTTTAGCTTTAATGTTACTGGCGGTAGGTGTGAGACTTGTCAAGGTGGTGGTTTGCGTGTTATAGAAATGAACTTTTTACCAGATGTTTACGTAGATTGTGAAACCTGTAATGGTAAACGTTTTAATAGAGAAACTTTAGAAATAAGATACAAAGGAAAATCTATTGCAGATGTGTTAGAAATGACCATTAATGAGGCGGTAACATTTTTTGAAAACATTCCAAAAATTAATCGCAAATTAAAAACCATACAAGATGTTGGTTTAGGATATATTTCTTTAGGGCAACAGTCTACAACTTTATCTGGTGGAGAAGCACAACGTATTAAGTTAGCCACAGAGTTATCTAAAAGAGATACTGGTAACACATTTTATATTTTAGATGAACCTACAACAGGATTGCATTTTGAAGATATACGTGTATTAATGGAAGTTTTAAACAAATTAGTAGACAAAGGAAATACGGTTTTAGTTATAGAACATAATATGGATGTAATTAAAATGGTAGATTATATTATAGATATTGGTTACGAAGGTGGCCGTGGTGGCGGTAAGTTAGTTGCTAAAGGTACACCAGAAGAAATCATCAAAGACAAAAAAAGCTACACAGCTAAATTTCTTAAAAAAGAATTATAACATTAAAAATAATGCATACAGAGTAACGTATGCAGGTAATAAATTAGAATAGAATGAGAAGAGAAAAACACCCAAAAGGCTGGAACGAGATAAAAACAAACGATTCTTGGGCCTTATTTAAAATAATGGGAGAATTTGTACACGGATTTGAAAAAATGAGCGCCATTGGCCCTTGTGTTTCTGTATTTGGATCTGCCCGTACAAAAGAAGGTTCTAAATATTATGAACTAGCTGTAGATGTAGCAAAAAGTATTGCAGAAGCCGGTTACGGTGTTATTACTGGTGGTGGACCAGGTATAATGGAAGCAGGTAACAAAGGTGCACATTTAGCTGGTGGTACATCTGTTGGCTTAAATATAGAGTTACCTTTTGAACAGCATGACAACCCATATATAGATCACGATAAAAGTATCAACTTTGACTACTTTTTTGTTAGAAAAGTAATGTTTGTAAAATATTCTCAAGGTTTTGTTGTAATGCCTGGCGGATTTGGAACATTAGATGAGCTTTTTGAAGCTATTACTCTTATACAAACTAATAAAATTGGTAAATTTCCAATTATACTTGTAGGTACTACTTTCTGGACAGGTTTAATAGACTGGGTAAAAGATACTATGCTTAGCGAAGGTAATATTAGTGCTAAAGATTTAGATCTTATAAAAATAGTAGATACCGCAGATGAAGTTGTAGAAATAATTGATGCTTTCTACAAAGGACATGATCTTAGTCCTAACTTCTAAAGTTATATGATAGCATTAAAATTTAAAAATAATGTAATGTATACAGCAATAGGAATTCTTTTCTTTTGCTGTATACAACTACATGCACAACATACAACTGTTATTAATGCTAACTTGGATACTTCTTGCCATGAAATAACCATAGAGCAAGAGTTTAATTATAAAAACACATCAAAAGACACATTAGAAGTTTTATATTTTAATGATTGGCCTAACGCTTATTCTAGTAAAAAAACTGCATTAGCAAAGCGCTTTGCCGAAGAATATAAAAAAAGTTTACACTTAGCTAAAGCTAAAGAAAGAGGTTATACAAACATATTAAGAGCTAAAGATGGCAAAGGAAATAAATTAGCAAACAAGCATACTAAAAGTAAAGACATTTTAATGTTTATACTTAACAAACCTCTTGCCCCAGACACTACTTTAACTTTAAAAATAAATTATAAGGTTCAATTACCGCCAAACAAATACACCAAGTTTGGATATAGTAATGATAGTACCTATTATCTAAAAGATTGGTATTTAACACCTGCTTCTTACAAAGACAAATGGCAGCTATATTCTAATAAAAACTTAGAAGATCTACAAACAGACGCTACAACTACAAAACTTTATCTTACTATTAATAAAGACTTTTTTGTAACTACAAACCTTAACAAAACTAACGAGTATAGCGTTAATGGAAATAAAACCATCGTAATAGATGGTAAAAACAGAAAAAGTGCTGAAGTAATTTTAAGTAATCAAAAAAAGTTTGTTACACATATTACTCCAGATTTAACTTTAGAAACAGATTTTAAATCAAAAAAATACCCAGAAATATTACAAGGAATTTCTATAAACCGAGTTACTAAATATATAAAAGATAACTTAGGCGAATTTCCACATAAAAAACTACTTGTAAGCGAGCTAGACTACAAAAAAAATCCATTATATGGTATTAACCAACTACCATCTTTTATAGTTCCTTATTCTGAAGAATTTAATTACGAGCTTAAATTACTTAAAACATCCTTATATAACATTTTAGATGAAAGTGTACACTTAAACCCTAGAAAAGAAAAATGGGTTACAGACGCTATAGTTAATTATTTAATGATTACTTATGTTGATGAATATTATAATGGACAAAAACTATTAGGCAAGTTTTCAAAAATTTGGGGAGTTAGAAGTTTTGAAATTGCAAAGTATGATTTTAATGATCAATATGCATTAATGTCTATGCTTACAAGTAGAAAAAACTTAGATCAACCACTAACTGCTTCAAACGATTCTCTAATAAAATTTAATCAGCAAATAGCAAACAGCTACAAATCTGGTTTAGGTTTAACCTATTTATCTGAATACATTGGGTATGATAATGTAAAAAAAAGTATTAAAGATTTTTACAAGAATTACAATCAAGAAAAAGTTTCAACTAAAGATTTCGAAAATATTTTAAAAAAATCTACAGATAAAAATATCGATTGGTTTTTTAATGAATTTATATCTACTAATGATAGAATAGATTTTAAAATAAAGAATATTGAAAAAAATGAGGACTCTTTAAAAATAACTGTAAAAAACAAAACATCAACTAACTTACCTATTTCTTTATTTGGTTTAAAAAAAGATTCTATAGTATCTAAATACTGGATATCTAATATTATAAATGAAAAAAATATAACCATTCCAAGAAATGGAGAAGATAAGCTAGTATTAAATTACGACAAAAAAATACCCGAATACAACCAAAGAAACAATTGGAAGTCTTTAAAGGGCTTTTTGGGAAGTAATAAAAAATTACGTTTTCAATTTTTTAAAGATGCCGAAAACCCATATTACAATCAAATTTTTTACAATCCAGAAATAAGATTTAATGCTTATGACGGCTTAACACCATCAATAAAATTACATAATAGCACTTTATTAGATAGGCCTTTTACTTTTTCAATAGCACCCGCTTACGCCACTAAAGAAAACTCTTTAGTAGGGTCTGGTAATTTCACAATTAGAGATCAACACAAAAACAAAAACTTATTTCTTACTACCTACGGATTTAGTTATGCTACATTTCACTTTCAAGAAAACTCTAGATACACAAAAGTAACTCCTTCTTTTGGTTTAAGTTGGAGACCAAAAGATTTAAGGTCTAACAGAAGTCAAAGTTTTTTTATGCGCTACATAAGTGTTTTTAGAGATTTTGATGAAAATATTATATTAGATACCGAGTTTGAACCGGATTATAGTGTATTAAATGCCAGGTTTAGGGATACTAATAACGGATTAATAAATTATTTATCTTGGTTTGCAGATGCACAATATGCAGGTAAGTTCTCTAAACTATCTTTTGATCTAGAATACCGTAAACTGTTTCAAAACAACAGGCAATTAAATGTAAGGTTTTTTGCAGGTAAATTTATAAGCAATAACACCGACTCTAATTACTTTAGTTTTGCTTTAGACAGACCTACAGATTATTTATTTGATTACGCATACTTAGGAAGATCTGCTTCTACAGGTATTTATAGTCAGCAAATAATTATAGCCGAAGGCGGATTTAAATCTAAATTAGAGAATCCTTTTGCTAATGATTGGATAGCAACAACAAATGTAAGCACCAATATTTACAAGTGGATAGAAGCCTATGGAGATGCTGGCTACATAAAAAACAAAGGAGCAAAAGCTAATTTTGTTTATGACACTGGTATACGCCTAAACTTAGTAACAGATTATTTTGAGTTATTTTTTCCTATGTATTCCAACAACGGATGGGAAGTATCACAACCTAATTATGGAGAAAAGATAAGATTTATTGTAACCTTAAGTCCAAAGTCCTTAACTGGGTTATTTACAAGAAAATGGTTCTAATTAAATGACATATATTTAATTTAAACTGTATTTTTTAAGTATTTCATAATTTGAAACACCTAAATAGACCTTATTTTATTAAATATTCAATAACATATCGTTCTCAGCTATTGCAAAAACCAATCAAATTTGGTACTTTTGCAGAAATATAACTTCGTAAGCTATGAGCGTAAAACCACAAACAAAAGACGATATTTCTTTCGACGATTTTAAATCGCAAATCATTAAAGATTATGAAGTAGCCGTATTAAGTAGGGAGTGTAGCTTGTTAGGAGGACGAGAAGTCTTAACTGGTAAAGCTAAATTCGGAATATTTGGTGACGGTAAAGAGCTACCGCAATTAGCAATGGCTCGTTCTTTTAAAAATGGAGATTTTAGAAGTGGGTATTACAGAGACCAAACTTTTATGATGGCTTTAGGTTTACTAAACGCAAAGCAATTTTTTCACGGGTTATATGCAACTACAGATATCACTAAAGATCCTATGAGTGCTGGTAGACAAATGGGTGGTCATTTTGGTACACATAGTTTAAATGAAGATGGTAGTTGGAAAAATTTAACAGAACAAAAAAATAGTAGTCCAGATATTTCTCCTACAGCAGGACAAATGCCAAGGTTATTAGGTTTAGCACAGGCATCTAAAATATATAGAAATGTTTCTGGTATTGACGCAACCAATTTTTCAAACAATGGTAATGAAGTTGCTTGGGGTACAATTGGTAATGCAAGTACTAGTGAAGGTCACTTTTTTGAGACCATAAATGCTGCTGGTGTTTTACAAGTACCAATGGTAATTAGTGTTTGGGATGATGCTTATGGTATTTCTGTACACGCAAGACATCAAACTACGAAAGAAAATATTTCAGAAATTCTTAAAGGTTTTCAAAGAGATGAAAACAATAAAGGCTACGAAATTATAAAAGTTAATGGCTGGGATTATACAGCATTAATTCACGCTTACGAAAATGCTTCAGAAATTGCTAGAAACGAGCACGTTCCTGTACTTATTCACGTAAATGAATTAACACAGCCTCAAGGACACTCTACGTCTGGTTCTCATGAAAGATACAAATCTCCAGAACGTTTAGACTGGGAAAAACAAAACGATTGTAACAAACGTTTTAAAGAGTGGATTTTAGAAAACAACATAGCAACAGAAGAAGAATTATCTGCTATAGATAAAGAAATAAAAAAAGAAGTACGTACTGCTAAAAAAGAAGCTTGGACAGAGTTTATTAGCCCTAATAAAGAAGCTAAAAAAACATTAGTTGTTCTTTTAGAGAATGTGGCAAGTAAAAGTCCTAACAAAAATTTTATTGCAAAAATTAAGAACGATTTAATTGCTATAGAAGAACCTATTAAAAGAGATTTAGCATCTAGCGCAAGAAAAACATTACGTTATTTAATTGGTGAAGATACAGCAGAAAAACAAGCGTTAATTAATTGGATATCTTCATATATTGATGAAATACAGCCAAAATATAGCTCTCATCTTTATAGTGACTTGCCAAACAAGGCAACCAATATAGAAGAAGTAAAACCAGTTTACTCTGATGAATCAGAAACAGTGGATGGTAGAGTTATTTTAAGAGATAATTTTGATTATATATTTGGTAACAACCCTGAAACACTAATATTTGGTGAAGATGCCGGTGCTATTGGTGATGTAAACCAAGGGTTAGAAGGTTTACAAGAAAAACATGGAGAGTTTAGAGTAGCTGATACAGGAATTAGAGAAGCTACTATTATTGGTCAAGGTATTGGTATGGCACTTAGAGGCTTAAGACCTATTGCTGAAATTCAATATTTAGATTACTTAATGTATGCTTTACAGACATTAAGCGATGATTTAGCAACTTTACTATACCGTACTGTTGGTAAACAAAAAGCTCCATTAATAATTAGAACAAGAGGTCATCGATTAGAAGGAATATGGCATTCTGGTTCGCAAATGGGAGGTTTTATTCATTTATTAAGAGGTATGTACATTCTTGTTCCTCGTAATATGGTAAAAGCTGCTGGTTTTTATAATACACTATTAAAGTCTGATGAGCCTGCATTGGTTATAGAATGCCTAAACGGTTACAGGTTAAAAGAAGAAAAACCAACAAATTTAGGTGAACACTGTACTCCTATTGGTGTTGTAGAAACTGTTAAAGAGGGTACAGATATTACTGTACTATCATACGGATCTACTTTACGTATTGTGGAACAAGTTGCTAAAGAGTTACTAGAAGTTGGTATTGACATAGAAGTAATTGATGCACAAAGTTTACTACCTTTTGATATTAATCATGACGTTGTAAAAAGTGTACAAAAAACCAATAGGTTATTGGTTGTAGATGAAGATGTACCAGGAGGTTGCTCTGCTTATTTATTACAAGAAATAACAGAAAAACAAGGGGCTTACAAGTATCTAGACAGTATGCCACAGGCTATAACTGCTAATGCACACAGACCAGCTTATGCAACAGATGGCGATTATTTTTCTAAACCTAATGCAGAAGATATTTTCGAAAAAATATATGCTATAATGCATGAAGCTAACCCTGCTAATTTTCCAAAACTTAGGTAATTGTTGTAAATAACACTTTTTGTCTATTTTTATTTGATTATTAGTGATAATTTATCGTGTATTCAAAAAAATATTTCTAAATTTGAGATACATAGAATTTTTTTATCCCCGAGCCTAATAATGAGAGATAACATTAAGACAAATATAGGATTGGCACTACTGCGTATTGTGCCATCTGCAATGATGCTTACACACGGAATACCAAAATTACAGAACTTTTTTAGTGGTGATGAAATAAAATTTCCAGACCCTATAGGTATAGGAGCTAGTCCTTCTTTATTTTTAGCAGTCATAGGCGAAGTTTTATGCCCAATATTTATAATATTAGGTTACAAAACTAGATGGTTTGCTGTGCCAGCAGCCGTAACAATGTTAATTGCTGCTTTTGTACAACATGCTGCAGATCCTTTTAGTGTAAAAGAAATGGCTGTACTTTACCTTCTGTTTTTTATGATAATATTTTTATTAGGACCTGGTAGATTTAGTGTAGACGGTAAATAATTAAAAAACTTTTACTAAAAGTTCTTTAAGTAAATCTGCCTGAGACATATTATAAGCTCCAACTCCTTTACCTTTTAAATCTAAATCTCGTAAAGTAGATATAATTCCGCTTACTTTTTTCATTGGAAAGTTTTTTGCTGCTGTTTGGTATTCTCCAACAAAATAAGGGTTTACCCCTAAAACTCTTGCAACATTTCCTTTAGAGCGGTCTTTTAATCCGTGATATTGTAGTATTTGAGTAAAATAAGTATGTAATACTGTTACTGTTACTAAAAACGGATTATCCTTAGGGTTTTGAGCAAAATAATTTACTATGCGTGCAGCTTTTAATGTGTTGCGTTCCCCTATTGCTTTTTTAAGTTCAAAATTATTAAAGTCTTTACTAATACCTATATGCTTCTCAATTGTAGCAGGAGTAATCTCTGTATCTTTTGTAATTACAATTTTAAGTTTTTCTAACTCATTATTTATCTTACTTAAACTAGTACCTAAATACTCTACTAATAATTGAGCAGCAATTGGAGTTATAGTATAACCACTTCCCTTAAGTACTTTTTTAATCCAATCTGCTACTTGATTTTCGTATAATTTTTTACTCTCAAATAAAACACCGCTTTTTTGTACTGCTTTATATAGTTTTTTACGCTTGTCTAATTTTGCGTACTTATAACATATTACTAAAACTGTAGTTAATTGCGGATTATTAGCATAACTAGCCAAGTTATCTATAGTTCTAGACAAATGCTGAGCCTCTTTAATTACAACAACTTGTTTTTCTGCCATCATTGGGTAACGTTTGGCATTGGACACAATATCATCTACAGTAACATCCTTACCATAAAGTACCATTTGGTTAAAACCACGCTCCTCCTCTGTTAATACCATTTTTTCAATGTACTCAGATATCTTATCTATATAGTAAGACTCCTCTCCCATTAAAAAATAAATAGGTTTTACGTTTCCGTTTTTAATATCGGAGATTAGTTTTTTTACTTCGTCCATTTAAAAAAAATCATCAAATTTGCAGTATGCAGAAGCTAAATTTTACTACACAAAACTTCCGTTTCAAAAATAGCGAAAATAAAGTCTATATTTTTGATGTGATAAGAAAAAAATTTGTGGTATTACAACCTGAAGAATGGGTAAGACAACACGTGGTACATCATCTTATTTATCAAAAAAAATACCCAATAAGCCTTATAAATGTAGAAAAACAGCTGGTAATTAACAACTTAAAAAAAAGATACGATGTTGTTGTTTTCAACACAGACGGAAGCATAAATATTTTGGTTGAGTGTAAAGCTCCCGAAATAAATATTACACAAACTACCTTTGACCAAATTGCACGTTACAATATGCAATTAGACGCTAATTATTTAATGGTGACTAACGGTTTAAATCATTTTTACTGTCAAACAAATATAACAGAAGATAATTATGAGTTTTTACGTGATATTCCTGATTTTAACCGTTAAATTTGTACAAGAACTTATAAGAAAAGTAAGATTATATTATGCTTAAAATTGCTGTTGTTATTCTAAACTGGAATGGTGTAAAACTACTAGAACGTTTTTTACCGTCGGTACTAGAGTTCTCTGACAATCATAAAATATATGTTGCAGATAACGCATCTACAGATACATCTATAGCATTTATAAAAAAAAACTACCCAACTGTACAAATTATACAAAACACAACTAACGGTGGTTATGCAAAGGGATATAATGATGCTTTAAAACATATACATGAAGATGTATTTTGCTTACTTAATTCTGATGTAGAAGTAACTCCAAACTGGTTAACACCTATAGCTAATTATTTTACAAGTGATGCTGAAACAGCTATTATACAACCTAAAATATTAGACTTAAAAAAGAAAACTCATTTTGAGTATGCGGGTGCTGCCGGTGGATATATAGATAGCTTAGGCTACCCTTTTTGCAGAGGTAGAATTTTTGATACT
>NZ_JBDVAA010000171.1:0-5792 GCF_039943695.1 Cellulophaga sp.
AATAACTATGCTTTATATATTAGACTAACACTTAAATACTTTAATACTAAATATAAAGCTTACACATTATTTCATGTAGCAGTAACTAATTAGGTTATAAAACTAAATAGTAATAAAGTT
Organism: Cellulophaga sp.; assembly: GCF_039943695.1. Lineage (NCBI taxonomy): Bacteria > Pseudomonadati > Bacteroidota > Flavobacteriia > Flavobacteriales > Flavobacteriaceae > Cellulophaga > Cellulophaga sp. The sequence goes on from NZ_JBDVAA010000171.1 coordinate 121, forward strand.
ATATTTGATATGATTACTAAAATTAAGAATAGCTTTATGTATTAAAAAGCAAAAAGGCTTTCAAAATTAATTGAAAGCCTTTTGTTATTATTTAATAATTAACTTTAATAGTTACCTATTAGTTGTTAATTAATCTAAATTCAGTTCTTCTGTTTGCTGCGTGCTCTCTTTCAGTACAAGAAACACCGTCTTTACATCTGTTCTTTAATTTGTTTTCACCGTAACCATTAGCTACTAATAAGCTAGAGTTTATACCTTTAGAAATTAAGTAATCCGCAACAGATTTAGCTCTTTTTTCAGATAAACTTTGGTTAGATGCATTATTACCTCTTGCATCTGTATGAGAAGCAATCTCTAATTTAACACCTGGGTTTTGCTTTAAAACTGGCATTAATCTAGAATCGATAATACTTTTAGCTGCAGGAGTTAAAGTAGAGCTACCTAAGTTCCAGTTAATAGGTAAAGCTTGGTATTGTACTAAAGAACACTCAACTTCGCTCCAAGTAGTTAAACCACCTTTTTCCTTTAATACTTCTTTTGTAATTGTTTTAGTTACAGCTGGTACAGATACGTTTGTAGTGTAAGCATCTTTATCTAATACAGTTTTAGTAATTTCTTTATACTCAGCAGGAATAACAGTTTCTACAACAGAAGGACCAGAAATTAATACTGTTTTCTTGTAAGTTGCGTTTCTTGATCCAATTGGAGTTTTTGATACAGAAGCATCTGCACCTAAAACCTGAGTTTGAATAGTTGTAAATTCTGCTGGGTAACCTTTGTAACACCAGTATCTACAATCATCTGGGTTACCAGAAGCACAATCAGGAGCAGAAGCACCTAATTCCCATACTGCATAAGCAGGTTTAACTTCTACAGTTTCTGAGCTAGGGTTAAAACTAGCTGGTGTAATGCTAATAGTGTTACCACCTTCTTTAGCTACATAAGAAATTGTTTCTGTACCCCATTTAGCAGGAACTACTTTTAACGTCTTACTTTCATCTTTTATTAATACACGCTCTGTAACTGTCTTAAAAGTTGCAGGTACTGCCTTTAATACAGAATATGCAGGCTTAGTAGTAATTGTAATTGACTCATTTACGTAAACATCTGGAGTAGTACAACGTACATAACATTTACCTGGTTCTGGATTAGTTGGCAAGTCTTGAGCCATTGTAACAGATGCAGTCATAACTGCAAATAAGAATAATAATTTTTTCATTTTTGGTTAATGTGTTTAATTAATGTTAAAATATGTTAAATAATTATACTGCAAATATAAAATTTTATGATCGATAAAACACAAAAAAGCAGACAAAATTATTAAAAATACCAGTTTTACTGATATTAACGGGTTAACAGAGGTTAATTATTGAGTAAATACATTATCTTAATTAAATCTTAAAATTAATTTAACCAACTCCTTTAAAAAAATCTTATCTTTAAGAAAAATGTGGAGTTATGATAGATATAATTAAAAAAGAGGATAACACTTTCACTTTTCGTTTAAAAACAAAGAATAATATTGTTTTGCTACAAGGGAATAGTTTTAATAGTAAGGAAGAAATAAATAATACTATAAAAGAAATAAAGCCGTCTATAAACAGTTTAAACGTTTTTGAGCGCAAAACAGCTTACAACGGCAAATTTTTATTCAATTTAAAAAACCTGAACGGTAAAATTATAGGTAAAAGTCAATTCTACTCTTCTGAAGCAGGAATGGAAAATGGTATAAAAAACTTAAAAAATAGTTTTTTATCAATTTAATAAACTTATAAATGTTTTAAAATAGACAAAAAGGAATTATGCATACTATCTGTATAATCTAAATGCGTTACTATACGTAGTTTACCTTGTCCCATTCCTATAATTTCTATATTATTTTTAAGTAGTTTTTCTAAAAATTCTTCTTGCGTAATTTTAGTTTCATCAATTGCAAAAATTATAATGTTAGTTTCAATTGGTTCTACAGATTTTACAAAGTCAAGATTTGTTAAAACCTCTCCTATTTCTTTTGCTTTTGTATGGTCTTCTTGTAAACGCTCTATATTATTATCTAAGGCATAGATAGCCGCTCCTGCCAAATAACCAGCCTGTCGCATACCTCCACCAAATAGTTTACGCACACGTATTGCCCTTTGTATATCTAAGTTAGAGCCTACTAAAACAGAACCAACAGGACAACCTAAACCTTTACTTAAACAAACACTTATAGTATCAAATAAATCTCCGTATTGCTTTGTAGTCTCTCCTTTAGCAACTAATGCATTCCATAAACGAGCACCATCTAGATGGTATTTTAAATTATGCGCATTACAGACTGCTTTAATTCTTTTTAACTCTTCAAAATCCCAACAAGCTCCTCCTCCTTTATTAGTTGTATTTTCTATACTAACTAATGTTGTTAAAGGACTATGGTAAAAATCTGGTGGATTTATAGCTTCCTCTACCTGTTTTGCCGTCATCATACCTCTATGACCATCTACTAACCTACATGAAACTCCACTATTAAAACTAACACCACCACCTTCATAATTAAAAATATGCGCATATTTATCGCATATTAATTGCTCTCCGGGTTGTGTATGTAACTTTATTGCTGTTTGGTTAGCCATAGTTCCACTAGGAAAAAACAAAGCAGCTTCTTTACCAAACATAGCTGCCACTTTAGCCTCTAATTTATTTATGGTTGGGTCGTGTTTAAAAACATCATCTCCTACTTCTGATGCAAACATTGCTTGCAACATTTCTGGTGTTGGCTTTGTGACTGTATCACTAATAAGGTTAATCTTCATTCTTTACAATTTATATTTTTTTAATTTATAAAACATTCCATTCCTATAGGTGAACCATCTGGCATTTTAGGAGAAACTATTGTTTTAAAAAGTTCTGGATGTTTTTGAAAATGATCAATTCTATTTACAACCTCTAAGGCATAAGGCTTATTTCTATCTAAAAATTTATCTTTTAACTCTTGTAATTTAAAATTAGCTATTGCATTTACTTTTGGATGCACATTTTTACTTGCTGCTAAGTTTTTAATATAGTACAACACTCTAAAATTAATATTCTGTTGCACTTCATTTAAATAAGTATCTCTATAATTATTTTTAAATGTGTTATTTATTAGTTGATCTAGCACCTCTTGCAATCCAATTTGTTTAGTATTTAAACTTTTTTGTTGTACTAATCTAGATGCTCTCTGCGGGTGCAACAAAAATGAAAGAGTCATATCTGCTGCAGTTTCTGCAGCTGACAAAGCATCAAAAGACACTCCTGTTTTACCACTAAAAGATTCTCTTGTACTATTGTATCCTAAAGCTCTTGGCGGAAACAAAGACAACTTATTTTTTGGAATTGCTATTTGTTCTGCGTCTACTGTTTTTAATAAACTGCTTAAAGCGTCTTCTTGTTCTTTTTTAGAAACTGTTTTTACAGTAAACTGCGAGTCGCCTTTAACAGTGTAATTATAATCTAACCCTCCTATCAATTTAGATGTAGCTTCGGTTTGGTATCTATGAAAAAAATAAAGAGGAGCAAAAACATCTTCTAAAACCGAATTTGGTTGTCCGTCTTTTATATTATCAATTGAAAAATTAGCAATACCAATAGCTCTTATTTTTAAAACTTTATCTAATTCATCTACCGCATTTGCTCCATTATCCCAAAGATGGGCATAAGCGTGCGCACCACCACTTGCTCTTGCATCTCTGTCTGATATAAACCGGTAGCCTTCTTTGTGAGATTTTTCAATAATACTTTTTAATTCTTTTTCTTCGTTTACACCGTCTTTAAAATCCGAATAAGAATAGGCTACTGCATACTTATCCCATTCTCCTATTCCTTCTGCATAAGCATTAGAGAAATCAATAGTAGAACCTTTTAATTTAAATTGAGGATGCGGATAATCCATTACAGAAGCTCTGTTATTACTACTTGCTGCAAAATTATGTGCAAAACCTAAAGTGTGCCCAATTTCATGTGCAGATAATTGGCGTATACGTGCCAAAGCAAGTTTTAGCATTTCCTTGTAATTATCATCGTTTTTAGCAAAGGGTTTATTTGTAAGCGCTTGTGCAATTAAAAAATCCTGTCTAATTCGTAAACTACCTAAACTTACGTGTCCTTTTATAATTTCTCCTGTTCGTGGGTCTGTTACACTTGCGCCATAACTCCATCCTCTAGTAGACCTATGTACCCACTGTATAACATTGTATCTAACATCCATTGGGTCTGCATCTGCTGGTAATATTTTTAACTGAAAAGCATTTTTATAACCAATAGCTTCAAAAGCCTGGTTCCACCATTTACCACCATCTAATAATGCAGAACGTACAGGTTCTGGTGTACCATTATCCAAATAATAAATTATTGGTTCTACGGCTTCACTTATTGCTGCATTAGGGTTTTTCTTTTCTAATCTATGTCTTGTAACAAACCTCTTTTTTATATCCTCTTGTACCGGAGTAGCATAATCAAAATAAGAAAACATAAAAGAACCACTACGCGGATCATAAGCCCTTTTTTTATAGTTACCATCTGGAAGTTCTATAAAAGAATGATGTTGCGCTACAGTAACCAAACTAGATGTTGGTGTTACAGAACCAATGTTTCTTCCTTTAGCTTGCCCCTTAAAAGTTAAAAATACATCAAACTCTATATTTTTAGGAAACGCTTTAGTACGTTCTAAATTAAAAGCACTTTTACTAACATCTAAACTATAAGATCCTTGTGACGTATTCTTTAACTTATTAATAACACCGTGAGTGTCTTGCATAAATAAACTTGTAATATCTATTACAAATTTCCCATCTTTTTCTTCTTCTATTTTAAAACCTCCTAAAATAGATTTTGCAAAAGCTTGTTCTACAGACTGCTTTTCTAATACATTTTCTGTTAATGCCCTATATTGTAAGTTTGGTTGCACTAAAAGCAACTTACCACCTGCTCTTTTAAAATAAACTACACGAGTTTTGCCTAATTGCCCCCTATCTAAACCAATATCGTTACTACCTACACCGCTACTTAATGAGTTAACATATAAAAACTCTTTTTCTAAATCTTTAACCTCTAAATAAACCTTATCTGTTTTATTATCATAATAAAATGAAAAATAGCCAGAGTATTTTTTAAGATCCTTTTTATTACTTGTAAATTGTGCATTTACAGAGAAACAATAAGTTATCAATAATAAAAATATAGATATATGCCTCATAGGTTGGTTTTTTTTAGATTTTCTAAATTTATATAAAATAGATTGTACAACCATAGTTTAGTGCTATTTTTGCTTTTAAATTATTTTAATAAATGATAACAACAGATCAATACAAAGATCTTTTAGATCGCCTTGGTGCGTTAAGGAGGTATCTTTGACATAGATGCCAAGCTTATAGAAATAGAAAACGAAGAAGAAAAAACCCTAGCTCCAGATTTTTGGAACAATGCGCAAGTGGCACAAGCGCAAATGAAAGTTTTACAGTCCAAAAAAAAATGGGTTAAAGATTTTGATGATGCAAAAACTCTTATTGCAGATTTAGAGGTTCTACTAGTGTTTTTAAAAGAAGGCGATGTTACTGCTGAAGAAGTAGAAAACCATTACAACAAAGCAAAAGGAAGAAGCAGAATTTGGAAATATCAAATGGGACAAATGCCTATTAGTCAATTAAATAAAACCA
>NZ_JBDVAA010000172.1:0-21740 GCF_039943695.1 Cellulophaga sp.
TTAGAGAGCATATGAAAAGTATAAAGTAATTTTTAGTTACTTGATATTTTATAGTCATATAATTTTTGTGAAAATTGTGCGTTTTAAAATCGTAATCAAACTTTAAAGATAACCCGCAATGACAACAGAAATAATATTACAAATGTTTGCCTATTTATTACCAAGTGTTGTAACTGGTATGGTAGCTTTTTACTTTTTTAAAATGCATACTAAAAATGAAGAAGGCAGAAGACGTTTTTTATTACATAAAGATTCTCAAAAAAGTACTATACCTACTAGATTACAAGCTTACGAGCGTATGGCTTTATTTTTAGAGCGTATTTCTATACCAAGTTTAGTTGTACGTGTTGCACCTGTTGGTAATGACAAAAATGCATACGAAACTTTATTAATAAAAAATATTGAAAAAGAATTTGATCACAACTTATCTCAACAAATATACTTGTCTGATGAAAGTTGGAATGTTATAAAAACAGCTAAAAGTGCTACTGTACAAACCATACGTAAAGCAGCCATGAGTGAAGCTGACTCTGCAGATAAATTAAGAGAAGATATTTTAAGTAGTACTATGGATAAAGCATCACCATCTGCAACTGCTTTAACATATATAAAAAAGGAAATAAGCGAATTGTGGTAGCATAAAAAGCTTATTGTAAAATATAAAAGACTGTCTTAATAGGCAGTCTTTTTTTTTACGATTATTTTTAAATTTTTTATAAAACAAAAGCATCTAAAGTAACTCTTAGATGCTTTGTTAGTACTGTAAATAATTTAGTTGTTATTCTTTTTTAGGTGTTGGAATCTCTATATTTAAGGTTGCCTTTTCTTTAGTAGCTTGCCAAAAATTATAGGTATTACTCCAAGAAGCATCTGGCGCACTATTTCTTGAAAAATTCTCTATGTCATCTTCTATATTTTGTAGTTTATCCTTAGATAAGGCATTTTTAGAAATTACAACTACAATAGCATTAAATGCTTTTTGAGAAGTAGCTACTGATGGCTTTCTTTCACCATGTTTAGCTACTATATCATTAGCAGTTAAGGTTATTATTTCATCTGCAGTAAACTCACCATATTTAGTAGTTTTAGCGTTTTTAGCTATTTTTATGTCCTTTAATTCGCCTGCACCAATTAAACCCATTATATAAAGTTCTGCATTACCATAAGCAATACTATTACCACCATTGGCAAAAGTTCCAAATCCTTCTTCGCCATTTAATTTCCCTGTGTATGTGCCATCTCCAGAAGCAATTAACTCATCAAAACCTCCCAATTGACCACCTACTGAAGAAAAACCCCAATGTCCGCTTTCTTGCGTTTCTATAAAGTTATAATTTCCCCAATAATGCATTATTTCATGTAAAAAAGGACCATTTTTAATATACTCTGTTTTAGGCATATGAATAATACTTTTTAATCTTCCTGAAGAACCATATTTTGCAGTACCATTATAAAGATTTCCTCCTATTCCTTCAACATCATTTTGTGCGGTATATGAGACACCGTAATATAGTCCGCTAGGCTGATCATCTTCTGTAGAGAGAATAAAAATAAAATCGAACTCATCTTCAAAATGACTATATACTTTCTTTGTTATTTTTGAAAAATCTTTCTCTGTATCAGGCACTAAAAAAGAATTGTAATCTTTAGCTGAAAGAATGTAGTTTGCAACAGTTTTATCTTTATTTAAATAAAAATCTTCATCTAACTTTAACTCATCTTCAACAACGTCTTCTTCTTCATTATTATTACTAGTATCATCCTTACTACAAGAGGTAAAACTAAAAATACTTACAGAAAGTAAAGATATAAACAAAGGAAATCTATAGAACTTAGGTCTTATTATCATAATTTAAGTATACATATTTTTGTAAACATAAATAACGATAAAAAACAGCTTTTCGTATTAAAAACACGGCAATTATGACGAGCCTATTGTAAGATTTTTTTAAATTTTGCTGCTTTCTTTTCGGCATAGTTAAACCCTTGTTCCCACCATTGTGCCATTAGTTTTTTATTAAACACCAATGAGTTTTCTGTTAATTTAGTTGGTGTGTAGTATAAATTTAATTTAACACCTTTGTGCTTTGCGTAAATTACACCTTCAGAAATGTCATGATGCTCTATTTGGTCTAAAACAAAACCGTAAATACTTAGCATTAAAGAAAAAGGGTTTTTTCCTAAAACCTTATTATGCTCCATTTTTTCTGACTCTAAAATTATAGCATCTACCTCTGTAGCACCGCGTTCTATAGCCTCTCTAATTGGTAATACACAACCTAAGCCGCCATCACCATACTCATAACCATCTTTTTTTACCAAAGACATAAATGGTATGTAATTGCAAGAAATCCATACCCAATCACAAAACTCTTCATAACTAAAATCTCTAATAGACTTATACTCTACTCTATTTTTAGATAAATTAGATACTGTAACAACTACATCTTTAGACGTATTTTCTATAATTTGCCTATAGTCTGATATTGTAAAATGTTTTTTTATTGTAGAACGTAAAGACCTACTTTCTCCAAATGTTCTTTTACGCTTTATAAACTGTAATAAAACATTAAAATAATTAATAGATACAAACTCCCTATCTCCTTTGCGTTTAACTACAAAAGGATTTAAACTAAAAATTTTACGCTGATTTACATTGGTATACAAATCATACAGCAAACCAACATTGTCTAATGCTAAATGAGAAATTAATAAACTACCTGTAGAAGTACCTACAAGAATATCGTATTTTCTATTTTCAATTTCCATTAAATACTGAGCTACACCACCAGCAAATGCACCTTTACTACCGCCACCACTTATTACTAATGCTCTCATTCTATATCTATATGGTTTGTTTCTGTATTCTTGTTTTTTGCAAAATCATAACCACTCTTCCACCAAGTAGTCATTTTTTTCTCTTCAAAAATAAGAGAATTTGTAGTTAAAATTGTAGGAGTATAGTAAAAGTTAATAATTGCGTTATTATGATTGGCCACATATTTACCTATACGTATGTTTTGTTGCTCTATCCTATCTGCCATAAAAGCAAACATATTTGTTAATAAAGAGAATGCGTTTTTAGATGGCATTCTATTAAATAAATTAGTTTCTGTTTGTAAAACAATAGCATCTACAATGGTTGCTCCTCTTTTAATAGCTTCTTCAATTGGTACCATACTACCTAAACCACCATCTGCATATTCACAACCATTTTTTTTAACTAAGCTCATAAAAGGCGTATAGTTACAAGAAATCCATACCCACTCACAAAACTCATTATAAGTACAATCTTTTATAGACTTATACTCTACTTTATTTAAAGACAGGTTGGCAACAGTAACAACAATTTCTGTATTATTTTTTTTAAGTTGATAAAACTCTTGCTCCGTAATAGATTTTTTTATCAATTTTAAAAGGCTATAGCTCTCACCAAAAGTTTTACTACCACGTAGTATATTTTTTAAGACTCTAAAATGATTAATACCAATGGTTTCTATACCGTGTTTTTTTGAAATAGTATACGGACAAGAACTAAAAATATCCTCTTGATTAACAGACGTATAAATTTGCTTTATTTTATCAATTTTTTGCAATGCTAAATGAGAAATAAGTAAACTCCCTGTAGATGTACCAATAAACATATTGTACTTATGCATAGCATCTTGTATTAAGTATTGTGCAACACCACCTGCAAAAGCGCCTTTGCTACCACCACCAGAAATTACCATTGCACGCATATTTACAACTTACTTTTTACATAGTTAAAATTAGACTTAGAAACCTGTGCTTCTAAAGCTACAAAAAGCTTTTTATATTCTTTTTTTTGTATTAAATCATCAACCATATTTCTAGCAAACTTTTTAAACTGCCATACTGGGTGGTTTGTAGCATATATTAAATCTACTAAATTAGTTTCATCTAAATAAAACAAATCATTTAAATAAGAAAAAGCTAGTTGTCTAGTTTCAAAATATTCGCTATTATTTGTATATCCTTGTAACTCTTTTAGGTAATCACTTTTGTAATCTACATCATATTCCTTTGTCATAATAGCCAATGCCAACCACAATTGTCTAACGTTTTTGTTAGAAAAACCTATAACACCTTTTGTTTTATTTAAATATGTAGCTCTTTTAGCAGGGTTATATATCCATAATTTATACAGTGCATTTTCTATTGTAGTATAACTTTTATCGGTTAAAAAAGATTCAAAATAAGTAACATCATCACCTAATAACTTTTGTGTATTTAGCAATAACGTTTGTCTTAATACTACATCATTAGAATTTAAAATCTCAGTTTTAATTTTAGAAGATAACGATTTAGAATAAAATTCTACAATGTATTTTTTTAGTTGGGCTGATGCTGCTTTATCCCAATACCTGTCTATAATTACATTATTTTGCTCTTTATTAACAGTGAGCTCTTTTTGTAATTTATAAAACGTTGCTATTGATGAAGAAGATTTTTTTAAAATTGACTTAGCCTTACTTATAGGAAATTCTTTTGCTGTTAACCAGTTTAATTTATAATCCTGTAAACTAACACCACTAGCCTCTTCTATACTAGATATAAAATCTGTTACTTTAACATTTTTGTACTTATACTTTTGTAAGTAATTTTTAACTCCTTTATTAAAAGCATCTTTACCTACCTTGTGTACTAATGCGTGTAGAGCCCAAGCTCCTTTTTCATAAAAAGTTAAACTACTAGCTTTTGGGTTTAACAAAGCTTCGCCTCCGTTTTCCCTACTAAATTTATCTAGTTGTAAGCTTGTAGCAAATAGTTTCCAATTAAAATGCTCTTCGCCTAATACTTCTTTTTCTGCTAAATACGCATAGTAAGTTGCAAAACCCTCATGTAACCAATGACTTTTACTATCTACTTCTGTAACTAAGTCTCCAAACCATTGGTGAGCCAATTCATGTGCATTTACATTTATATAATTTTTATCATTATAAGCAATAGAATCTACAACATAAGCATCAGAAAAAATAGTTGTTGTTGTGTTTTCCATACCTGCGTACAAAAAGTCTCGTACAGGTACCTGCTTGTACACCTGCCATGGATATGCTATACCAATTTCTTGTTCTAAAAAATTAAAAATAGCTTTGCTATACCTATATGTTGGCTCTACTTTTACAGAATCTTTTGGGTAATAATACAACTTTAGTGGTACACCAGAGTCAGAAATTTGTTTATGTACAGTGTACTTACCAATTGCAAAGGCCAATAAATAACTAGACATTGGATTATTCATACCGTACTGCCACCTTTTTAAAGTATCTTTTACACTCGTATTTTTAAGTTTTCCGTTAGCAATTACTTGATAGTTTTTATTAAAAGTGATATTTAAATTAAAAACAACTTTCTCGTTCATATCATCAAAACTTGGTAACCAATTACTGGTATATTTTCCTTGTCCTTGTGTCCAAATTTGATTGTTTTTATCATCACTATTATTCCAACCAAAAAAGTACAATGCTTGCTTTGGCTTGGCACTATAAACTAATTTTAAGGTATATTTTTTATTCTTTTTTAGTTTCTTAAAAATTGTAATTCTACTATCATTTATAGTAAATTTTACACGCCTATTATTAAGTAAAACTTTTGTGAAATTCATTTTTTTAGCATCTAAAAAAACCGAATCTACTGCTGCCAACGTAGTAAAAACATAGTTAACAGTACCACTAATCATTTTTGTTTGTACATTTGGTTGTACATCTATATCTGCTGTTAAAAAGTCAACTTTTGACTGCTCTTGTGCCTGTAAAACAAGACATTGTGCGCATATAAAAAGTAAAGAAAAGTATCTAAAAAAAATCATCATTCTAATTTTCAACCAAAATAAGCATTTTCATCTTTTGTGGTTGTTCAGATTCGGTTTATTTTAGTCGTATGAATCCTAATTATTTACAAACTCCTATTGCATACCTAAAAGGTGTTGGTCCTAGTAGAGCTCAAACTTTACAAGGAGAGTTAGGTGTGTATACCTATCAGGATTTATTAAATCTTTTTCCTAACAGATATTTAGATAAAACCCAGTTTTACAAAATAAATTTATTACAGCGTAATAGCGCAGAAGTACAAGTAATTGGTAAAATAATACACTTAAAAGAAATTGGTCAAAAAAGAGGAAAAAGACTAGTTGCAACCTTTGTAGATGACACCGGAAAAATGGAACTGGTCTGGTTTAGAGGTCAAAAATGGATTAAAGAAAATATTAAACTAAATGTGCCGTATGTTATTTACGGTAAAACAAATTGGTTTAACGGTACATTTTCTATGCCTCACCCAGAAATGGAACTACTAGAAGACCATAAAAAAGGGCTTAAAGTTAGTATGCAACCTATTTACCCTTCTACAGAAAAACTAACAAATAAAGGCATTACTAATAAGGTTACAAGTAAATTACTACAGCAACTATTTTTAGATACAAAAGCAAGGTTTGCAGAGACCTTACCTAATTATTTATTAAATGAATTAAAGTTAATTGGTAAGAGTGATGCACTACTAAACATACATTTTCCTAAAAGTCAAGAAGAATTAGCAAAAGCACAATTTAGACTTAAGTTTGAAGAGTTGTTTTACATACAAATGCAGCTTATTGCTAAAAAAATGGTTCGTAAAAACAAAATTAAAGGCTTTCCTTTTAATGCTGTTGGCACCTATTTTGGTGATTTTTATAACAACCACTTACCTTTTGAGCTTACAAACGCTCAAAAACGCGTAATAAAAGAAATTAGAGCAGATTTAGGTAGTAATGCACAAATGAACAGGCTTTTGCAAGGAGACGTTGGCTCTGGTAAAACCATTGTTGCTCTAATGACTATGTTGTTGGCTTTAGATAACAATTTTCAGGCGTGTTTAATGGCTCCTACAGAAATTTTAGCAACCCAACATTACCACGGAATAACAGAGTTGTTACAAGGTTTAGACATTAAAGTATCTTTACTAACAGGTTCTGTAAAAAAATCGGCAAGAAGAATTATTCATGAAGAATTAGAAAGTGGTGAATTACACATATTAATAGGTACGCACGCACTTTTAGAAGATAAAGTGCAATATAAAAATCTAGGGTTAGCAATTATAGACGAGCAACACAGATTTGGAGTGGCACAACGCGCTAAACTATGGCGTAAAAATACGATGCCACCACATATTTTGGTTATGACAGCTACACCTATTCCTAGGACTTTAGCTATGAGTTTATACGGTGATTTAGATATTTCTGTTATAGACGAACTACCACCAGGACGTAAACCAATTAAAACTGTGCATAGGTTTGACTCCAACCGATTAAAAGTATTTAGTTTTTTAAAGGACGAAATAAATTTAGGCAGGCAAGTATATGTTGTATACCCATTAATTAAAGAATCTGAAGCTTTAGATTACAAAGACTTAATGGATGGTTACGAGAGTATTGCAAGAGATTTTCCTGCTCCAAAATATCAAATATCTATTGTACACGGCCAAATGAAACCAGATGACAAAGAGTTTGAAATGCAACGCTTTATTAAAGGAGAAACTCAAATAATGGTTGCCACAACTGTAATAGAGGTTGGTGTAAACGTGCCCAATGCATCTGTAATGATTATAGAAAGTGCAGAACGTTTTGGCTTATCTCAACTACACCAATTGCGCGGTAGAGTTGGTAGAGGTGCAGACCAAAGTTATTGTATTTTAATGACTAGTCATAAACTATCTGAAGATGCAAAAACAAGACTAGAAACTATGGTGCGTACCAATGATGGTTTTGAAATTGCAGAGGTAGATTTAAAACTTCGCGGTCCTGGAGATATTATGGGTACACAACAAAGTGGAGTTTTAAACCTTAAAATAGCAGATATTATTAAAGACAACGACATTTTACAAACGGCTAGGCATTATGCTATTAAAATTTTAAAAGAAGACCCAAGTCTTAGCAACCCCAATAATTCCGTGGTTTCTGAAGCTTATGCACAACTTATAAAGCATAAAAACATATGGACTTACATAAGTTGAACATCGTAATTTAAAACTATCTTTTAACAGTTAAATTATAGTATTCTTTATTTTTGAGAGTTAGAGGTTTTATATAGATTATAAAACAAGAATAGCGTAATAATACCCTATTTTTTATCTAAAGCAAGACGAAAATAAATTATACATGAAAACACTGTTTGACAAGGTGTGGGACTCCCACGTAGTAAGAAAAATAGAAAACGGACCAGATGTTCTTTTTATAGACCGACATATGGTACATGAAGTTACAAGTCCGGTTGCATTTTTAGGTTTAAAAAGTAGAAATATTGGAGTAAAACATCCAGAAAAAACATTTGCTACTGCAGACCACAACACACCAACTATTAATCAGCACTTACCGGTTAAAGATCCTTTATCTGCTAACCAATTAAAAGCATTAGAAGAAAACTCTAAAGCACACGGTATTAGCTACTGGGGTTTAGGTCATGAAAAAAACGGTATTGTGCACGTTGTTGGTCCTGAATATGGTATTACACAACCAGGAGCTACTATTGTTTGTGGAGACTCACACACCTCTACTCACGGTGCCTTTGGTGCTATTGCTTTTGGTATAGGAACCTCTGAGGTAGAAATGGTTTTAGCTACACAATGTATTATGCAACCTAAGCCAAAAAGTATGCGTATTAATGTTGTTGGCGACTTAAACAAAGGAGTTACACCTAAAGATGTTGCCTTATATATTATATCACAACTTACCACATCTGGCGCTACAGGTTACTTTGTAGAGTATGCTGGTGATGTATTTAAAAATATGACTATGGAAGGCCGTATGACGGTTTGTAACCTAAGTATAGAAATGGGTGCCCGTGGCGGTATGATTGCTCCTGATGAAAAAACATTAGACTACGTAAAAGGAAGAGAGTTTACACCAACTGGTGCAGCTTGGGATAAAGCAAAAGCATACTGGGATACTTTATATACAGAAGAAGACGCTACTTTTGATAAAGAACTAACGTTTAACGGCTCAGATATAGAGCCAATGATTACCTATGGTACTAACCCTGGTATGGGAATGGGTATTGGTAAAGATATACCTACTGCAGAAAGCTTAGAAGGTGGTGTATCTACCTATAAAAAGTCTTTACAATATATGGCTTTTAATGAAGGGGATTCTATGATTGGTAAGCCAATTGATTTTGTTTTCTTAGGAAGTTGTACTAACGGAAGAATTGAAGATTTTAGAGCTTTTACAGAGATTATTAAAGGAAAACAAAAAGCACCAAACGTTACTGCTTGGTTAGTTCCTGGTTCTCATAAAGTAGAGGCTGCAATTAAAGAAGAAGGATTGCTAGACATTTTAACAGCTGCTGGTTTTGAGCTTAGAGAACCTGGTTGCTCCGCTTGTTTAGCTATGAATGATGATAAAGTACCTGCTGGTAAATATGCGGTAAGTACATCTAACCGAAATTTTGAAGGAAGACAAGGTCCTGGATCTAGAACCTTATTAGCTTCTCCGCTTGTGGCTGCCGCAGCTGCAGTAACCGGTAAAGTTACAGACCCTAGAGAATTGCTATAAAATAGCTGTTAGTTGTTAGCGCTTAACCCTTGATTAAAAGCTACATTAAAATTGATAATTAAAATATACCAATAGCCAAAAGCTAGAGGCCAAAAGTAAATTTAAAATGGCATACGATAAATTTAATATATTAAAAAGTAGCATTGTACCGCTACCTATAGAAAACGTAGATACAGACCAAATAATACCAGCAAGATTTTTAAAAGCTACTGAACGTGTAGGTTTTGGAGATAATTTATTTAGAGACTGGCGTTACAATGCAGATAATACACCTAAAGAAGATTTTGTATTAAACCAAGATAAATATTCTGGTAAAATATTAGTTGGTGGTAAAAACTTTGGATCTGGTTCTTCTCGTGAGCACGCTGCTTGGGCTGTTTACGATTACGGATTTAGATGTGTAGTATCTAGTTTCTTTGCTGATATTTTTAGAAATAACTGTTTAAACGTTGGTGTTTTACCTGTACAAGTATCTGCAGAGTTTTTAGAAAAAATATATGCAGAAACAGAAAAAGATGCTACTGCACAGGTTGAAGTTAATTTACAAGAACAAACAATTACTATTGCGGGTACTGGTGAAAAAGAATCTTTTGATATTAATGCATACAAGAAAGAAAATATGCTTAATGGATTTGATGATATAGATTACCTATTAAATATGAAAGAAGAAATTACTGCATTTGCAGAAAATACTCCTTTGTAACTTAATACGTACCAGAATAACCGCCAACACTAGAATGAAAAGAAAAATAGAAATAATGGATACCACACTTCGTGATGGTGAACAAACCTCCGGAGTGTCCTTTTCTGTTTCTGAAAAACTAACTCTTGCTAAATTATTATTAGAAGAGTTAAAAGTAGACAGAATTGAGGTTGCATCGGCACGAGTATCTGATGGTGAGTTACAAGCCGTACAACAAATAACAAGATGGGCAGCTACGCATCAGTTTTTAAATAAAGTTGAAGTTTTAACTTTTGTAGACAAAGGTGTCTCTATTAAGTGGATGCAAGATGCGGGTGCTAAGGTTCAAAATTTGCTAACCAAAGGCTCTTTAAATCATTTAACTCATCAGCTTAAAAAAACACCTAAACAGCATTTTAAGGAGATTGAAGAAACTATTTTGCTTGCTCAAAAGCATCAAATAGAAACAAATGTTTATTTAGAAGACTGGAGTAACGGTATGCGTAATTCTAAAGAATATGTGCATCAATTTTTAGACTTTTTATCACATCAACCTATAAAAAGAGTTTTACTACCTGATACTTTAGGTGTTTTAACTCATACTGAAACGTTTGAATATATCTCAGAATTAGTACAAAAATATCCTAATCTGCATTTTGATTTTCACGGTCATAACGATTATGATTTAAGTGTTGCCAATGTAATGGAAGCCCTAAAAGCAGGTTGCCACGGTTTGCACTTAACTGTAAATGGTATGGGAGAACGCGCTGGTAATGCCCCTATGGCTAGTGTGGTTGCTGTAATTAACGATTTTTTACCAGATATTGAAATTGCCTTAAAAGAAACATCTTTATACAAAGTAAGCAGACTTGTTTCTACGTTTACTGGTTTTGGTATACCTGCTAACAAACCTATTGTTGGTGAAAATGTGTTTACGCAAACCGCAGGTATTCATGCAGATGGAGACAGTAAAAAGAATCTTTATTTTAATGATTTGTTACCCGAGCGTTTTGGCAGAAAAAGGCAATATGCTTTAGGCAAAACGTCTGGCAAGGCTAATATTTTAAAAAACTTACAAGAGCTTGGATTAACATTAAATGATGATGATTTAGGTAAGGTTACCCAACGTATTATAGAGCTTGGTGATAAAAAAGAAAAAGTTACTAAAGAAGATTTACCATTTATAATTTCTGATGTTCTTGATAGTGATAGCTATCAAGAAAAAGTAATTGTAAAAAGCTATGTGCTTACCCATTCTAAAGGATTAAAACCAAGCACAACTGTTGCCGTAGAGATTGAAAATGAGGTTTTTGAAGAAAATGCTCAAGGAGACGGACAGTATGATGCGTTTATGAATGCAATTACCAAAATTTTTAAAGCTAAAAAAATTAAGCTTCCTAATTTAATAGATTATGCTGTGCGTATACCACCCGGAAGTAATTCTGATGCCTTATGCGAGACAATTATAACATGGCAAAACGGAAGTAATGAATTCAAAACTAGCGGATTAGACTCTGACCAAACAGTATCTGCTATTAAAGCAACAGAAAAAATGCTAAACATTATTTAGCAAAAAACAGAAATAAAACTAAAGAGAAAATAACTTATGAAATTAAATATAGCACTATTAGCAGGCGATGGTATTGGTCCGGAAGTAATAGACCAAGCAGTAAAAGTATCTAATGCTATTGCAAAAAAATTTAATCATGAAATTAACTGGACACCAGCTTTAACTGGTGCTGCAGCTATTGATGCTGTTGGAGAACCTTACCCAGATGAAACACATGCTATTTGTGAAGCTGCAGATGCTGTTTTGTTTGGTGCTATTGGTCATCCTAGGTTTGATAATGACCCATCTGCAAAAGTGAGGCCAGAACAAGGTTTGCTTAAAATGAGACAAAAATTAGGTTTATTTGCTAATGTTAGACCTACATTTACATTTCCTTCCTTAATAGACAAATCGCCTTTAAAAAGAGAGCGTATTGAAGGCACAGACCTTATAATTTTGAGAGAACTTACTGGCGGAATTTATTTTGGAGAACGTGGACGTAAAGACAATGGCGATACTGCTTTTGATACTTGTACCTATACAAGAGCTGAAGTACAGCGTTTGGCTAAAAAAGGATTTGAATTGGCTATGACACGTTCTAAAAAGCTTTGTTGTGTAGATAAAGCAAATGTATTAGAATCTTCTAGATTGTGGAGAGAAACTGTACAGGCAATGGAAAAAGAATACCCTGAGGTAAAAGTTTCTTATGAGTTTGTAGATGCTGTAGCTATGCGTTTGGTACAATGGCCAAACTCATATGATGTAATGATTACAGAAAACCTTTTTGGTGATATTTTAACTGATGAAGCTTCTGTAATATCTGGATCTATGGGATTAATGCCATCTGCGTCTGTAGGAGAAAAAGCAAAGTTATACGAACCAATTCACGGATCTTACCCGCAAGCTGCTGGTAAAGATATTGCAAACCCATTAGCAACAGTATTATCTGCCGCAATGTTATTTGAAGATTTTAAATTGATTGAAGAAGCACAGGCCATAAGAGATGCTGTAAACAAATCTTTAGCAGAAGGCATAGTTACCGAGGATTTATCTGAAGGTGGTAAAGCATACAAGACTAGCGAAATTGGAGACTGGCTAGCCAAAAACATATAATCTTAGTACAATTATATAGTAGTTAAAAGCCTCTAAATTTGATTTCAGAGGCTTTTTTTTATGTTTATTACCAACTAACACCTGCTCCACCGCCACCAGAACTACCACCACCAAAACTTGAAGATGAAGAGGATGACGATGATGATGAAGATGAATAACTACTTGATGAACTAGAACTGCTTGATGAACTAGAGCTTTCTCTAACTAACTTAGCTAAAACAACTACTTGAGATGTTTTATCATTACAATTTTTACACTCGTAATAATCTACACGTTCACCTTCTCTATCGTAATTTGGACTTTTTGTAACCCTTGACCTAGTTTTACCTTTAGTTTTATAATTACACTGACTACATTTTGAATATTTTCTGCTAGAATTACCATCATATTTTAATATTAAAATATCACTTTTATCCTTAGTTACCCAAACATCATAGTCTACAGAATTTATATCTTCTTCTACAATTTCACCCTTTTTCAAAAAGTCTCTTTCTTTTTTAGAGTCTAATAAAATTAAAGGTTTACCATTTACTTTACTAAATCTTGGGTCATATCTATATTGCTTTAACCTTGTTTTTATAGTTTGACTCATACCCCATAGAGGAAAAGGAAATAAAAAAGCAAAACAACCTATTTCTATCTTTTTTAAGCTATTGTATTTATCATAATAATCTTCTTTAGATGTATCTATAAATTTAATTTTTAGAGAATAATAAATGGTAAGAAAAATTAGAAAAAACACATATATAATCGAAAAAAGAATCCACTTATTTATTGCTATTATGTCATCTATAAATAATAAAAATGCAGAATCGCCATCATCTACTTCATAAGTAACATCATTAGAGTATATATAATCTATAGCATCTGGAGTTTCTACAAACTCTTTTACCCTTTCTGTTGCTTTTAAAAGGCCTTCACCATATTCACCTTCTTTAAAAAACGGAACAATTTCATCTGTACCAATTCTGTAACAAATATTATCTGTTAATATAGCCTCTAAACCATAACCAGTTTCAAACTCGGTTCTACGTTGGTCCATTACGGTCAAAATTAGTAAACCATTATCTTTATCTGCTTTACCTATACCCCATTTATTAAAAAGTTGTGTTGCAAATTTTTTAGGTATTTCATCACCTATACTTTTAACAACAACAATGGCAACCTCTGCTGATGTATTCTTTTCTAACTCAAATAATACTTTATTAATCTCCTCTTCATAAACAGCAGAAATATAACCGTCTGGGTCTGATACATATCCTAAAATACCTTTTCCTCTTGGTTTAGGAATTTCTAATATGGAGTAATAGTCTATTTTTTTATTAGAATATGTTGGTGCTGTAAAAACAGGGTATTTAAAAGGCTTGTTAGTCTGTTTAGTAGATGTTGTATCATCAAAAGTTGCATCATCAACTGTTTCTGATATTTCTTCGTTTGTAATATAGCCTTGAGTTACAACTTCTTCTACTTCTTCTTCAACTGTGTTTAATTGTATTGGTATTTCATCATCTGAATCATCATAAATTATAGCTTCTTCAATTTCAGAATAATCTATTTCTTCGGTATTTTTCTCTTTACAAGACGCAACTAAAAAAAAGAACAGTAAAAAATAGCAGTAGTGTTTAAATTTCATAGGTTAGTTATATAAAAAACTAATCTAGAAATAAAAAATAAGGCAGGCAAACTAAAATTACTTGAGCATTAATCTTCAGAAATATTTAATTTTCTTTTTCTCCTTCTACTAATCACAATACCAACTGCTATTAGTGCTCCTGTACCAGCCAATATAGCACCTACATAACTAGAAGAAACCACACTATATCCCATTGCAATTGGTAAACCTGCCAAAAATGCACCAGATGCATTCCCCATATTAAAAGCACTTTGGTTCATAGAAGAACCCAACATTTCTGATCCTTTAGATGCATTAATAATAGCCATTTGTAAAGGTGTAACTACGCTAAAAGAAATAGCCCCTATAACAAATGTTAGCACTAATACTAAAACCGGACTAGCAGCCACTAATGCATTAATTATTAAAACAGTTGCCATTAGCCCTAAGCTAGTAATTACAGCTCTCATTGGCGACAATTTTTCTGTTAGTTTTGCTCCTAAAAAGTTACCGGCAACCATACCCAAACCAGCTAAAATCATAGCATAACCAATCATATACTCTGGGTATTTAGAGACATCTGTAATTAATGGTGCTATGTAACTATACCAAGCAAAAAAGCCACCTGTTCCTACAGTTGTTAATAGTATTAATATCCAAAGTTCTATTCTTTTAAAAATTTTAAAATCTTGTTTAATACTAACTGTAGATGCTGGTTGTAGTTTTGGCATCCAAAAATAAACCGTTAGCATTGCCAATATACCAACAACACCTACCATCATAAAAGCTACATTCCAGCTAAAATGATGTCCAAAATATGTACCTATTGGCACACCAATAACATTAGCCACAGTAAGACCTGCAAACATAATTGCCATAGCTTGTGGCTCTTTACCTGGTGTTGCTAATTTACCTGCAACAACAGCTCCTATACCAAAAAATGCTCCGTGAGGTAAACCAGATAAGAATCTGAAAATTAATAAAGACGTGTAATTATCTGCAAAGGCAGATAGCGTGTTAAAAACTGTAAACCAAAGCATTAAACCAAGTAGCATTTTATGAGATGGCCACTTACTCCCAAGACTAGACAGGATTGGGGCACCAACTACTACACCTAAAGCATATACGGCAATAAAATGTCCTGCCTCTGGAATTGTTATATTTAATGCATTAGCTACATCTGGCAAAATTCCCATAATAACAAACTCGGTCATACCAATACCAAACCCACCAATTGCTAAAGCAAGTAACGCTTTTTTATTCATCTTTTTTGTGCTCATTTTTCTACTGCTTTCTAAATAAATTAGAGTCTCTTTTACATTTAAAATAAGCAGACAAAGGTAGCCAGAATACAATTGAAACTAGTATGTAGAATTAACACATTTATGTTAATTAATGCATAAAAAACAATTGGTCTCTAAAATTCTACAATTGGGTATTTCTTTTTATTAAAGCATTAGAAACAAGATCACATTTGTAGCATCAATCAAAATAAACAATAAAAAAAATTAAAATGAAACAGCTTATTTTTTTACTCTTTACATTATCAACTTGTTCTTTAATTGCACAAACAACAATTAGTGGTAAGGTTACAGACAATAAAGGTGTGCCAATAAGTGGTGCTAATGTGTATTTAAATGGTACTTATGATGGTACAGCAACTATAAATGATGGTACCTTTAAATTTACAACTGAAGAAATAGGAGAGCAAACTCTAATAATTTCTTTTGTTTCTTTTGAAAGCTATAGTAAAACCGACTTAATAAAGAACCTCAATAACCTACAAATAAAACTTAAAGAAGATGTAAATACTTTAGATGCAGTTATTGTAAATGCAGGGTCTTTTAAAGCAGGTGAAAATGCTAAGGTTACAGCGTTAAAACCCTTAGATGTAGTTACAACTGCTGGCGCAATGGGAGATTTTATTGGAGCTTTGCAAACATTACCAGGTACCTCTAATGTAGCAGAAGATGGCAGATTATTTGTACGTGGTGGCGATGCAGAAGAAACTCAGATTTTTGTAGATGGTATGCGTGTTTTTACGCCCTACTCACCTACAGCCAATAATATACCTACACGTGGCAGATTATCTCCTTTTTTATTTAAAGGAATTACTTTTTCTACTGGTGGATATTCTGCTGAATACGGACAAGCATTATCTAGTGTTTTACTCTTAAATAGTATTGATGAGCCCGATGAAGAACGCACAGACATATCTTTAATGACTGTTGGTTTAGGCGTAGGAAACACACAAAAATGGGAGAAAAACTCTTTAAGCGTAAATGCTTCTTATATAAATTTACAGCCTTACCAAGAACTTTACCCAGACAATAATGAGTGGCACAGACCAGTACAGTCTTTAGGCGGTGAAGCAGTTTACAGACATAAAATTAATGACAATGGCTTACTAAAATTATACGGCGCTTTTAGTGCTTTGGATTTTGATTTAACACAAGAAGATATAAATATTGATGAAGGTGTGCGTTTTGGAATGAAAAACAGAAATTTGTACTTTAATGCATCTTACAAAGACTTTTTTAAAAACGATTGGAGCATACAAACTGGTTTGTCTTATGCCAATGATTATTCTGATTTAGACATTGTAGATGATACAGTACAAGACACAGAAAACTCGGCTCACTTTAAAATAAAACTAAGTAAGTTTTATAGTAGCAGATTTCGTTTAAATTTTGGTTCTGAATATTTTATAACCAACTTTAATGAAGATTATATTAATAATCTTAACCAAAAATATAACTTAGATTTTAGCAATAATATAGCAGCTTTTTTTGCTGAGACAAATATCTTTTTCTCTAAAAAATTAGCTGCAAATGTTGGCTTACGTGCAGAATACTCTAGCTTATTTAAAGATTTTACAATATCACCTAGAGCATCTATTGCATACAAATCTGGTCAAAATTCTCAAGTTTCATTAGCATACGGACAGTTTTATCAAAATCCTAAAAACGATTATTTAAAATTTAACACCAAATTTTCAGCTGAAAACACAACACATCTAATTGCTAATTATCAATATGTAAAAAACAAACAAATATTTAGAGCGGAAGCATACTACAAAGATTATAATAGTCTTGTAAAATATAACACAGAACAGCCCATAGCAACTTCAAATTATAGCAATAATGGTTCTGGTTTTGCAAAAGGATTAGATTTATTTTGGAGGGATAATAAAAGTATTAAAAATACAGAATACTGGGTGTCTTACTCATATTTAGATACTGAACGAGATTATAAAAATTACCCAACTAAAGCTACTCCAAGTTTTGCATCACAACATAACGCCTCTTTGGTTCTAAAGCATTTTATAAGCGATTTAAAAAGTCAGGTTGGTATAAGTTATAATTTTGCCTCTGGGCGTAACTATACAGACCCAAACAAAAGTGGTTTTTTAAATAGTAAAACAAAAAACTACAATGCTGTAAATGCTAACTGGGCATATTTAATTAGTCAGCAAAAAATATTGTATTTCTCTGTTAGTAATGTTTTTGGTACGCAAAATGTAAATGGGTATCAATTTAAAAATCAATTAAATAGTAATGGTGTTTTTGAAAGTAGAACTATAAGACCAGCTGCGGATCGTTTCTTTTTTGTTGGGTTCTTTTGGACTATTAGTGATAATAAAAAAGACAACCAACTAGATAATTTATAAATCTACGTTTCAGAAACTAAAAGTAACAATTGAGTAACTTAAAAATGCATAACCAACCAAAGGTTATAATATTTGAAGAAATAAACAACAACATAAAAATTAATAAGATGAAAAAGATTGCCCTATTATTAGCCTTTGTATGTGTAACAAGTTTAAGTGCACAAACACAATATGAAAAAGGAATGACCAAAGCTTTTGAACTATGGAAAAATAACGAGAGTGCAAAAGCAATACAAATGTTTGAGCGTATTTCTAGTGTAGAAAAAGAAAATTGGCTACCACCTTATTATGCTGCTACCGTAGAAATTATTAGTGCATTTGGTGTTAAGGATGAAGCCGTACTAACTGCTAAACTAAACAAAGCAAAAACATTTTTAGATGCTGCTGACAATCTATCTAAAAACAACCCAGAAATTTTAATGTCATATGCGTTATTAAACACAGCATATATTGCTTTTGACGGACAAAAATATGGAATGACGTTATCTGGTAAAAACGTTGCAATTTATAATAAAGCATTAGCAATTGCACCAAATAACCCAAGAGTAGTTTTAGGTAAAGCAGAATGGGATATGGGAGCTGCTAAGTTTTTTGGACAACCACTAGAACCATTTTGTAAAGATGTAAAGAAAGCTATAGAGTTATTTGAGAAAGAAGAACAAACAATTAAATTTTACCCATATAGTGGTTTAGACAGAGCTAAAGAAATATTGGAAAACTGCGAAAAAAATCCTCTCAAAATTAATTAAGAGGATTATTATATGTTTAAAATTTTAGTTTTATAAAATATAATCTGTACTAATAAAGTTAGATAATCTAGTCTCTAACAATTGCTCTATAATTTCGTTATTAAGCTCATTGTCTTTAGAAGCTACAAAAGTACGTACAGAAAAAGAACGTAAAGCATCGTGCACACTTAATGTTGCTTGTGCAGAGTCTTTACGACCTGTAAATGGGTAAACATCTGGACCTCTTTGGCAAGAGCTATTTAAGTTTACTCTACAAACTAAGTTTACTAACGTATCTATTAAAGGAGCTAGTGTATACACATCTTTACCAAATAAACTAACTTGTTGACCGTAATTAGATGCAGCCATATCATCTAAAGGTTCTTCTATGTTACTAAAAGAAACTACTGGTACTACTGGTCCAAATTGTTCTTCTTGGTACACACGCATATCTTTAGAAACTGGGTATAATACCGCAGGCCAAATGTAATTATCTGTAGTTTCTCCTCCTTTTTTATTTAAAATTGATGCTCCTTTTGCTTTAGCATCATCTATAAGTTCTTGTATGTATGCAGGTTTATTAGGCTCTGGTAATGGTGTTAGTTTAGCTCCATTATCCCAAGGGTTACCAAACTTAAGTTCGTCTACACGTTTAGCAAAACGCTTGTTAAATTCTTCTGCAATACTCTCGTGTACATAAACAACTTTAAGAGCTGTACAACGCTGACCGTTAAAGGATAACGTACCGGCTATACACTCATCTATAGTTAAATCTAAATCTGCATCTGGTAAAATAATTGCAGGGTTTTTGGCTTCTAAACCTAAAACCAAACGTAACCTATTACTTTTTGGGTGCTGATCTTGTAATGCATTTGCAGACTTACTATTACCAATTAAGGCAAGTACATCTACCTTACCTGTTTTCATAATAGGACTAGCTACTGCTCTACCTCTACCAAAAATAATGTTTACAACACCATTTGGGAAAGATGATTGAAAAGCCTCTAACAAAGGAGTAATTAACAAAACACCGTGTTTAGCAGGTTTAAATATTGTTGTATTCCCCATTATTATTGCAGGAATAAGCAATGCAAAAGTTTCGTTTAATGGGTAATTATAAGGTCCTAAACAAAGAACAACCCCTAATGGTCCTCTGCGTATATGAGCATAAACACCATCGTGTTTTTGAAACTTAGCAGCATCCCTGTCTAACTGCTTATAGTCTTCAATAGTATCTTTAATATAAATTACTGTACGGTCAAATTCCTTTTCAGAATCTGGTAAAGACTTACCTATTTCCCACATTAAAAGTTTTACAACTTCATCACGCTTAGTAATCATTTTTTCTACAAACTTCTCCATACAATCTATACGTTCTTTAACACGCATAGTTGGCCAAGCTCCTTGACCTTGGTCGTAGGCTTTTAAAGCTGCATTTAATGCATCTAAAGCCTCTTCTTCTCCCATATCTGGAATACTACCTAATAAAGTAGGTTTATATTCTTCTGTAGATGATATTGTAGAAAATACTTCTGTTGTTGCACCATCCCATTTTTTAAGATCGCCACCAACTAAATATTCTTTTTGCTCTATTAACTCTGTAATTTTATATTCTTCAGGTATTTTTATTGTACTCATTTTATATCAGTTTAAAGACTATTTCTAATATCTTGAGTAGTGAATTTACTAAATCTTACGTTTAAACTTGTTGTTATAATAGATTATATTTTCTGTTGTTAGAGCGAAAACGTTTTCAATTTGATTTTTTAATAAAAAATTAGCAAAATGTTTATTTTTATACTAAATATTGAAACAAATCTGGCTTATTATTTAAGTAGTCTCCAAAGAAATTATTTTCCTTCATTCTAGTAATTAATGGTTCTAAATCCTCAGGAGTTTTCAACTCTATACCAACTACAGCAGGTGCATTTTCTTTGCTCGATTTTTTAGAATATTCAAAATGAGTAATATCATCTGTTGGACCTAAAATTTCTGCAACAAATTCTTTTAGGGCTCCAGGACGTTGCGGAAAACGAACAATAAAGTAGTGCTTTAAATTTGCAAATAGCAAAGCACGCTCTTTTATTTCTGCAGTTCTAGTAATATCATTATTACTACCACTAACAACACAAACCACATTTTTACCTTCTATTTGTTTTGCATATTGGTCTAAGGCTGCAATAGTTAAAGCTCCCGCAGGTTCTACAACAATAGCATCTCTGTTATACAAGTCTAAAATAGTTTGGCATACTTTACCTTCTGGCACTGTAATAACAGCATCTAAATAATCTTTACAAATCTCAAAAGTTAAATCGCCCACACGTTGTACTGCAGCACCATCAACAAATTTATCAATTTGTGTAAGTTGGGTATTTACTCCATTTTCTATACTAGTTTTCATAGATGGTGCACCAGCAGGCTCTACTCCTATAATTTTAGTAGTAGGAGATAACGCTTTAAAAACACCACACAAACCAGCAGCTAAACCACCACCACCAATAGCTACAAAAATATAGTCTATTGTTTTTTTAGATTGATGAATGGCTTCTAAGCCAACTGTAGCTTGGCCTTCTATAGTTTTTGGATCATTAAAAGGGTGTACAAATACCTTTTGGTGCTCTTCACAAAACTGAAGAGCTGCTTTAGAAGAATCGTCAAAAGTATCGCCTTCTAAAACAATAGTAACCCAATCTCCACCAAACATTTCTGTTTGTTCTACCTTTTGCTTTGGTGTAACAGAAGGCATATAAATTGTGCCTTTAATTCCTAAATGATTACACCCAAAAGCTACACCTTGAGCGTGGTTACCTGCACTTGCACAAACAACTCCTTTTTTTCTTTC
>NZ_JBDVAA010000173.1:0-5408 GCF_039943695.1 Cellulophaga sp.
ATCTCGTTACCAAGATATGTTCTTAATGGAAGAGGTAGATGTTGTGGTTGCAACTATTGCCTTTGGTATGGGTATAGATAAACCAGACGTACGTTTTGTAATACATCATGATATTCCAAAAAGTTTAGAGAGTTACTATCAAGAAACTGGTAGAGCTGGTAGAGATGGAGGAGAAGGGCATTGTTTGGCTTTTTATTCTTATAAAGACATAGAAAAGTTAGAGAAGTTTATGTCTGGTAAACCGGTTGCAGAACAAGAAATTGGTAATGCACTACTACAAGAAGTTGTTGGTTTTGCAGAAACATCTATGTCTCGTAGAAAATTTATTCTTCATTATTTTGGAGAAGAATTTGATGAGGTAAATGGCGAAGGTGCAGATATGGATGATAATACCCGCACACCAAAAGAAAAAGTAGAAGCTAAAGAAAATGTGGCTAAACTTATAGGTGTTGTACAGGGAACTAAAGAAAAATTTAAGTCTAAAGAAATAGTAAATACTTTAATAGGTAAAAAAAATGCATTAATATCATCTCATAAAACAGATGAAAAACCATTTTTTGGCATAGGTAAAGATAAAGATGCTGGTTATTGGATGGCTTTAATACGCCAAACATTAGTAGCTGGTTATTTAAAAAAGGAGATAGAACAATACGGTATTTTACGTGTAACTCCAGCCGGAGCAGATTACGTTATAAAACCTACCACTTTTTTAATGACAAAAGATCATGTGTACAGTCAAGAGAATGATGATGCTATTGTTAGTGCAGCAAAAAGCTCAGGCGGTGTAGCAGATAAAGAATTATCGTTGTTATTAAAGCAATTAAGAAAATCCGAAGCTAAAAAACACGGTGTACCTCCGTTTGTAGTATTTCAGGATCCTTCTATAGAGGATATGGCGCTTAAGTATCCAATTAATATGGAGGATATGCTTAACATACACGGTGTAGGTGAAGGTAAAGCAAAAAAATATGGAAAACCATTTTTAGCACTTATTACAAAATATGTAGATGATAATGATATTGTTCGTCCAGATGATTTGGTTGTTAAAAGTACAGGTGCAAATTCAGCTTTAAAATTATACATTATACAAAATGTAGACCGTAAGTTGCCATTAACAGATATAGCAGACGCTAAAGGTTTAGAGTTAGCAGAGCTGATAAAAGAGATGGAACAAATAGTATATAGTGGTACAAAACTAAATATTACTTATTGGGTAGATGAAACTTTAGATGAAGACCAACAAGAGGAAATACATGATTACTTTTTAGAAGCAGAGTCAGACAATATAGATACTGCCATAGAGGAGTTTGATGGTGACTATGAAGATGAAGAGTTACGTTTGTACAGAATAAAATTTATTAGCGAAGTGGCTAACTAGTTTAAGAATAAGTTTAAAGTAAAAAATCCCCAAAACATATGTTTTGGGGATTTTTTTATAATTAATATTGCATGTTGTTAGCACCTTCAATACCTGCTAAACCTATAAACGCAAGTATTGGACCAAAGAATAATAATATAACTATAAGCCATATAAATGCAATTACAAAGCTAATGATAGATAATACCTTACCTGTATTAGCGTTACTGTAATTAATATACTTTTCTGGGTTTTCTTTGTATATTTTTGTAGCTTTATTAGCTTTAACTATACTTATAATAGAGAATATAACTCCAAAAGGTCCGCAGCAAATAGCTGTAGTAACCAAACCAATTATTCCCATTGTTAAGGCGCCACTAGCGCCTGGTAATTCTTCTTTCATAGTTCTATTGTCTGTTATTGATTGTAGCCTTTGTTAAAACCTTTCATAAACTCATCCATCATTTCATCATAAGCACCTGTAGATTTAAAGAATATGTATAGTCCTACTATTATTAAACTTAATACTAAACCAATAATAGAAACAATTTTAGCGGTTTTTAACTGTCCAAAATTAGAATATTCTTCTGGATTTTCTTGGTAGGTTTTAGTGTCTTTATTTATTAAGAATAGAGCTATACCAGAAAAAAGTATACCTCCAAATCCAGAAGAGCAGCAGCATCCTACATAAGAAATTATTCCTAATACTAAGGCAATAGTAACGTTTGGTAATTTTTGTTGTTCCATAATTTTAATGTAATTGGTTAAATAAATTTATTAATGTAGTTGGTGAATATTATTACAAAATTGATCGCCAATAATGTAATAATAATCTTGTTTGCATATTTTATTTTGTAAAAGTGGTTAATCCCTATAAAACCAAAAAGAATGATTAGTGTATAAATTGCTGGGTACATTTTAAATGCAGCTATAAAATCTCCATGCAATATTAAAGACAGCGATCTTTGTATGCCGCAACCAGGGCATTCAACGCCAAAGTACTTCTTATTTAAACAAGGAAACATATATTCATTAATATTGAACTCTAATCTTGGTAGCAGCATTTAGACTTGTAATCTATTTTTGAACTGGAAAAATACTACTATTTTTGTGGAAAGAAAATAAACGTCTTATTATTTTTTAAAAATTAAAGGATAAAAGATGTAAATATTAGATATGAAAAATTTTAACATTGGTGATAAGGTAGAGGTTTTAGATGACACTATTTCTGGGGTAGTTACTGCTGTAGTTGGTGGTAATATTACTATTGAAACTGATTTGGGTTTTGAAATATCTTATCTAGAGAAAGAGCTAATTAAAATTGCAAATGCAGATACAATAAGAGTATCTAATTATGAAGTAGCTAAAATTAAACAAGAAAAAGAACAACCAAAACGTAAAAATAAGCCTGCTATAAAACCAAAAGAGCGTAATATTCCCAAGATGGAAGTTGATTTGCATATTAATCAACTTGTAAAGTCAAGCAAAGGAATGGGTAATTTTGATATGCTTAATTTACAGCTAGAAACTGCTAAACGCCAATTAAACTTTGCTATTCAAAAAAGAATACAAAAAGTTGTTTTTATACACGGAGTGGGTGAGGGAGTGCTTAAGGAAGAATTGCAATACCTGTTTAATAAATATGATAATTTAAAATTTTACGATGCAGATTATCAAAAATATGGATTAGGAGCTACCGAAGTTTATATTTATCAGAATTAAAATTTATTATTGAGGAACAGTAGTTGTTATCACTGCAAAATCTTCAATATTTAAATTTGTAATACGTGATCCATCACCTGTATCTAATGTAATGTCTTTAAGTTTTATGGTGTGTACAAAAGTACCAGCTGTTTCTCCGGCGACAGTATTTATAGTAACAGTACCTGCTGTGGCATTAATTTCTTCAGCTACACTAGGTGTTGCAGGTGGTGGAGAATCACAAAAGTAATTGCTGGTAACAGTTCCAGAAAAAGTTCTGTATGCTAGTTTAGATGCTGTTGGTATGGTACTTGTTATTTCCTCGGTAGAAGTTTCATTTTTTAATAAGCCAGATGCTAATGTTAGTATTAAAGCCTCATTGCTATTTATTTTAAAAAATAAATTAGTATCAACAGTTAGTGTACCACAGTTTTGAGCAGCAACAGTACTAAAGTCTAAAGTTTCAATTTGCAAGTCACCATCACTACAAGATAATAATGTAAAAAGTGCGCTAAAAAGGAAATATTTCTTCATACTCCAAATGTAAAAGTTTTTCTTTTGATTAGTTGTAGTTTTTAACGTTTTTTAGAATTATTTAATTTTAAATCCCCTATTTTTGGGGGATTATAATTTTTGATAAATTCTGATGCAAAAAGTTTATTTAGATAGCGCAGCTACAACACAGGTTAGAGAGGAAGTTATTGCAAAAATGCAAGACGCTTTAGGAGAATGTTACGGAAACCCATCTTCTACACACAGTTTTGGTAGAACAGCTAAAACTGCTATAGAAAAAACGCGTAAAACAATAGCAAAGTACTTAAATGCTCATCCGGCAGAAATTATTTTTACTTCAGGTGGTACAGAAGCAGATAATATGATTTTACGTGCAGCAGTTAGAGATTTAGAGGTGCGTACTATTATTACATCAAAAATAGAACACCATGCCGTTTTACACACAGTAGAAGAGTTGGAAAAAGAGTATGGTGTTGCTTTGCATTATGTGAATTTAGATGTAAATGGTAATCCAGATTTAGAACATTTAAAAACATTACTAACACAAGACGAGACTAAAAAAATAGTAAGTCTTATGCACGTTAATAATGAAATAGGTAATAAGTTAGATATAGATGCTGTATGCGCATTGTGTAAAGAGTATAATGCACTTTTTCATTCAGATACAGTGCAATCTGTTGGGCACTATGCTTGGGATGTTCAACAAACTCCAATAGATTTTTTAACAGCAGCAGCGCATAAGTTTCACGGACCAAAAGGTATTGGCTTTGCTTATATTAAAAAGGATAAAAATATTAAACCTTTAATTTTTGGTGGTTCTCAAGAACGTGGATTTAGAGCAGGTACAGAACCTTATCATAATATAGTTGGTTTAGAGGAGGCTTTTGTTAGGTCTTATGATAACTTAACAGAAGAAAAAGCATACGTAACAGAGTTGAAGCAATATTTTATAGATAAAATTAAAACTGAAATTCCAGAAGTAAAATTTAACGGGTTATCTGGTGATATAGAAAAAAGTACCTATACATTGGTAAATGTAAACTTACCTGTAGATGAGAAAAAAGGGTTAATGCTTTTGTTTCATTTAGACTTAAAAGGTATTGGTTGTTCTAAAGGTAGTGCTTGTCAATCTGGTAGTAGCTTAGGGTCTCACGTGTTAACAGAGGTTTTATCTGCTGAAGATTTGCAAAAACCATCAGTACGTTTTTCTTTTTCTAAGTACAATACTAAGCAAGAGTTAGATTATACAATACAAGTTTTAAAAGAATTTATAGAGAGCTAGTTTTTCTTGCTCTTTTTAATTCTTTCTTTATCATAAGGAAATTTACGAGTAGCTTTTTTCATCATACCATCAATTAGGTCTATGGTGTTTTTACCAGTCTTCTTGTTAATTTCCTTTTCGTATTTCCAAAGTAATTTACCAGAATCTCCGTCACTGACTTTTATTCCAATACGCCCGTAATTGGCGTTTCCATCAAAATAATCAAAGAAATTAAAAGATGTAGAAACACCATTAGATAGTAGTACGTTTAAATCAATATTACCGCTTATAATTCCGTCTACATTTAAAAGTTTAGCTAATTCTTTTGTAGTGTGTATATCTATGTTTTTAAATGTAATGTTGTTTTTGGCTAATAGGGCGTTAGTATTTTTTATGTTCTGAAACTCTACTGCGTACTTCTTTTTCTTTTTACCTCTTAAAAAATAAGTTTCTAATGCATTTTGTACTGCATAGCCTTCTTTTTCTTTTAAAGCATTTAGCTCTTCATCTGTAATGTCATCTTTTAACTCTAAATTGGCTAAAAAAGGTATAATGGCAAGTATTTTATGGTCTTTA
>NZ_JBDVAA010000174.1:0-2769 GCF_039943695.1 Cellulophaga sp.
TTAGATGAAGCAGATGAAATGGTAACTTCCTTAAAAGATGGTTTAGATACTATTGTAGCTGCATTACCTAAAGATAAAAGAACTATATTATTTACAGCAACAATGCCTGGCGCTATTAAGCAAATGGTACAAAACTATTTATCTAAACACGTTACACAGGTTAGTGTAAATATGGAAACCGTTGGTAATACTAGTATAGATCACCAATATGTTGTTGTAGAACCTATTGAAAAATTAGAGGTTTTAATGCACTTTTTAAACTCTAGAGATGGGCAAAGAGGAATTATATTTTGTAAAACCAAAGCTGCAGTTAACAAACTTGCAAAAAACTTGGCTATAAATAAGTTCTCTTCTGGCGCGTTACATGGTAGTTTAACACAACCAATTAGAGACCGTATTATGGGGCAGTTTAGAGAAGGGCACATAAAAATATTAGTAGCTACAGATTTGGCTGCTCGTGGGTTAGATGTAAAAGAAATATCTTATGTTGTAAATTATCATTTACCAGATGTTTATGAAACTTACGTGCATAGAAGTGGGCGTACAGCAAGGGCAGGAGCAGAAGGGTTTTCTTTAACTATTTTGCAGAAAGAAGAAGAAAAAGACATTACAGATTTTGAAAACGAATTAGGATTAAGTTTTAAAAAGTTTAAAAAAGCAGATGCTAGTAGTATTGAAGAAAACAATACATTACTTTGGGCTAAAAAGATTTTTAAAACAAAACCTAATCACACTATATCTGCTGAATTTAAAGAAAAGATACATACCGTTTTTCATCATTTAACAAAAGAAGAATTGGTAGATAAAATTTTAGCACATCATTTAGGGCAAACTAAAAAACTTGGTTCTAGCTCATTAGAAGATAACAACTTTACGCTTTAATAGCATAAAATAGTATGGCAAATACAATTAAAAATAGAAAGGATATTTTACAAAAATTAAATATTCATCAATTAAACCCTATGCAGCAAGAGGCTCTTTCTGTAATAGAAAATACAACTAACACAGTATTATTATCGCCAACAGGAACAGGTAAAACACTTGCCTTTTTGTTGCCATTAATAGATAGGTTAGATCCAGATTTAGAGGAAATACAGGCTTTAATTTTAGTGCCGTCTAGAGAATTAGCTATACAAATAGAGCAGGTTATACGTTCTATGGGCTCTGGTTATAAAGTTAATGCAGTTTATGGTGGTAGAGCAATGTCTAAAGATAAAATAGAGCTTAAGCACATACCTGCAATATTAATTGGTACACCAGGAAGAATTGCAGATCATTTTGATAATGAACGTTTTTCTACAAAATATATAAAGACACTTGTTTTAGATGAGTTTGACAAGTCTTTAGAAACAGGTTTTGAAGAAGAAATGAAATATATTATTAGCTTATTACCTGCTTTAAATAGGCGTATTTTAACTTCTGCTACACAGGGTGTTACTATTCCAAAATTTGTACGTTTAGATAAAGCCGTAACTATTAATTTTTTAAAGGAAAATAAAAATAAACTAGCAGTTAAAACTGTAGTTTCTCCTAATAGAGATAAGTTAAGAACGTTACTAAATTTACTTAATAATGAAGGGAATAACCCGGGTATCATATTTTGTAATTTAAGAGAAAGTATAAAGGGAGTTAGTCGGTTTTTAGAAAAAAATAATATTACGCATGGCTGTTTTCATGGTGATATGGAACAGAAAGACAGAGAACGTTCTTTACTAAAATTTAGAAACGGAACTTATGATGTTATTGTAGCTACAGATTTGGCTGCACGTGGTATAGATATTCCAGAGATGAAATATATTATACATTATGAGCTGCCTTATAAAAATGAAGAATTTATACACAGAAACGGTAGAACCGCGCGTGTAAACGCTAAAGGAACTGCTTATGTTTTAAAGTGGGAAGAAGAAGATTTACCAGATTTTATTAAAAATGCACCAGTTGCAAAAATTAGTAAAACAGGCACAAGAAAACCACCATATTGGACAACTTTATTTATTTCTGGGGGTAGAAAAGATAAAATATCTAAAGGTGATATTGCTGGTTTATTTTTTAAACAAGGTAATATTAATAAGGATGAATTAGGAGTTATAGAACTTAAACAAGACTGTACTTTTGTATCTGTACCTGCAGTTATTGCCCCTAAACTTGTAGAAAAACTAAATAATACAAGGTTAAAGAAGAAGAAAGTTAGAATTAGCATTATTTAATGTATGAAAGAAGAGAATACTAATGCAGACAATGCATTATCACAAGAAGAAATAGATAAGTGTATTTCTGTTTTAGAACACTTAATTTCTAATACCGATGAAATTTTTGAAATTTCTAAAGAAAAAAGAACAACTTTAATTAAAGCTGCTGGTCAACTTTCTAGACCAAGTAGAGAAGAGTTTTCTCGTAGAAAAAAAGATGCTAAAAAAGCACAAAAACGTAAACAAGATGCTAGGGACCGTAATGCACGTAAAGAAACTGGTATACGTAGTGCCCGTGAAGCTGTAGTTTTTGTTGCTCCTAAATTGTTACCAGAGGCAGATTTATCTAACCAAAAAGAGTTGGAGTTAGAGTCGCCAAGAAACTGTTACGTTTGTAAAGATTTGTTTACTAAGCTGCATCATTTTTATGACCAAATGTGTACTAGTTGTGGAGATTTTAACTATGCCAAGCGTTTTCAAACAACAGAATTAAAAGGGCAGGTTGCAGTAATAACGGGTTCTAGATTAAAAATAGGTTATCATATTACATTAATGTTATTGCGTGCAGGTGCTACTGTAG
>NZ_JBDVAA010000175.1:0-16107 GCF_039943695.1 Cellulophaga sp.
TTAGAGTAACCAACCTCAGCCTCTGTATACAATACCTGACGCTGTAAATTGGTAATATCAATAGTATCTGCTTCTACCAAACCCAAAGTACCAACACCCATTGCATTTAAGTATTGCAAAACAGGAATACCCAAACCACCAACACCAATAACTAAAACCTTTGCTTTAGTCAATTTTTCTTGTGCTGCCTCTCCAAACTCTTTTAAAACGGTTTGTCTTACGTACCTCATCATAACTTATATAACTACTTAGTAAGTTGTATCTCTATTTTTTGTAATGCAACTTTATATTCTCCTTTAGAATTTGCATTAAGCAAAACTTGGTCTTGCTCTGGATAAACAAGTTTAACATTAGCATTATTAATTAAAAATTTACGTGGACAACTACCATTACCTTCATTTAAATAATCTACAGACGTTTTTAAGGCATTTGGCTCCCAAATAGCACACAAGGGCTCTGGCAATTTACTCTCTGTTGTTGCAAAAGCTGTTGCTAGTTTAGTGTTATCTCTTTCTTGTTTTAATTGTTCTAATGCAGCAATGTTAAGCAAAGGCAAGTCACAAGCAACTACCAACCATGCAACATTTTTATTGTGTTTATAAGCACTTAGCAAACCATTATAAGGACCTTTAAAGTCATTTTTATCTACAATAACATTGTCATTTGTAAATTCTGTTTGTTGATCTTCTCTTATGCTGTAAAAAGTAGCATCACATACTTGATCTAGTAAATTATATACATAATCTCTTTGTGGAATATTGTGGTAAGTTATAGCTCCCTTATCTGTACCCATTCTGGTACTTTTACCGCCAGCTAATACCAGTCCGTAAAGTTGTGTTTTTTTCAAAGTAAAATAGTTTTTTTTGATTGTAATAAGTTTACCCTCCTATAGATGTCATAGAGTTACTAAAAATACCATCGTATTTCTCTTGAGCTTCAAAACCTGTTTTTGCTCTACTACCAACAGCCTTTAAAATTTGCTCCTTAACAGATTCATCAGAATTCCCCTCTCTTAAAATAGCTCTTAAGTTAGCACTAGGCTTAGCATATAAACAAGTAATAATATCACCAGTTGCAGAAATACGAAGTCTATTGCAAGAACTACAAAAAGTTCTACTAAAAGATGGTATTAAACCAAAGGTACTCTTATGCCCTTTTATTTTATAGTTGATAGAAGTTGATGTAGCAGGAGACTCTAATTTTTCAATTTTAGGAAAAGTTGTTTTTATATGATTAAAAATACTTTTGTAATTCCATTTTATGGTTGAAAACTCTTTTGAACCTCCATTAAATGGCATTTCTTCTAAAAACCTAATAGAAACGTTGTAATGCTTCATTAGCTCTAAAATAGGAATAATATCCTCTGTATTTTGGTTATCTAAAACAATAAAATTAATACGTACATTAAAGCCTTCTGTTATTAATTTTATTAAGTTACTATGTACTGTGTCATAAGTATCTCTACGTGTAATTTTATTAAACGTTTGCTTGTTAATTGCATCTAAGCTTACATTAACATTTGTAATGCCTAGTTCTTTTAGTTCTGCTATATGTGGGCCAATTAGTGTTGCATTAGTAGTTATAGAAATATCGTTTAAACCATTTAAAGCAGCTAGTTTACGAAGTAAAACCATAAGATCTTTACGTACAAAAGGCTCACCACCAGTAATTCTAATTTTATCTATACCCTGCGAAACAACAATTTCGCTAAGTTTCACCAATTCTTCAATAGTAAAAAGCTTATCGTTTTTTGCAAAATTAATACCCTCAGATGGCATACAATAGTTGCAACGTAAATTACATCTATCTGTAACCGCTAAGCGCAAGTAGTTTATTTTTCTATTATGATTATCTATCAGCATTATTCTCCTTTCGTTTGTCTATAATTTATCAGCCACTAACTGGTGGTATTAAAGCAATTTCATCTGTCTCTTGTAGAGTAACACTCTCTTGTGCATAACTATTATTTACAGCTATAGCTAAAGATGACAGTTTTTTTAAATCTGGATATTTTTCTTGCAAATACTGGTGTAACTGTCCAACCGTTGTATCTGCGTTGGTTGCAAAATTAGAAACATCTAATATACTAGAACCAATGATATCTTTTGTTACACCAAACAATAAAACTTTCATAAACTACTCTATTTTATTTTTAAACTTAACACAGAAAAAACACTCTTGTGCCCTTATTTGTTGGCATATCTTTTGCTAGTAAATAGCTATTTTAAAACGACTAGTACCTAAGCAATGACAATTTACTTAAAAAAAAAGTATTGAGTGGCACTATTATAACTATTAATAGCTCTGTAACTATTTAATGTAAAACCTTAACATTTTTTAACAGCGTTTGCTTTAATAGGTCTATAATTTTGTACGTTTACAGCCGTTAACATTAATGAACATAAATTATTATATATGAAATTGAATTGGAAGATTTTTTCACTTTTTTGCCTAACACTTTTATTTATTTCTTGCGGTAATGCAGACGATGATGTAAAGTTTGACTTTAACGATAAAGGTGAATTAGGAAAAGGAACAACCGTAGATGATTGCCTTGGTTTTGGCGAGAATGATCTAATATTATCTATACAAGAACAATACACAGCTAAACCCTCTAAAGTATCAGTCTTTTTTAAAGTATCTGACGCAGACGGCAACCCTGTAGTTGGCTTAGTAGAAGATGACTTTACAATATATGAACAAGGTAGAAATGATGACTGTTTTAATAGAATATCTACTACCGAGTCTTCAAAAGATATATCTCCTAACGGACAAATATTTAATAACAGCACATTACTTGTATTAGATTTAAGTAAAAGTGTATTAGATAGTAGTTTAGATGAATTAAAAGCTGCGTCTATTAGTTTTATAAATAATGTAATGCCAGAAGAAGACAAAAAAAGTGACTCTTTTAAAATGAGTATTCATTGGTTTGATGGTGAAGATAAATTTCATGAATTAAACCCTTTAACTTCTTCTAGAGACGAGTTAATTGCTGCAATAGAAAGTATCACAAGTACTATTAGCTCTGATGCCTCTACAGATTTATATGGGGCAGCAATAAGATCTACAGATTTAGCTAGTAAATATTTAAAAGATAATACAGCAAAAGATGTTATTGGCGCAGCCTCTGTAGTTTTATTTACAGATGGTACAGACCAAGCGTCTAGATACACTAAAGCTGCTGCCTTAAAAAAGGTAACCGATGCTGATCCTAACATATCTTTCTTTTCTATTGGTTTGGGTAGTGAAATTGATACTGAAGTTTTAAAAGAACTTGGTAAAACATTTAGTGTATTTGCAACTAATAAAGAAGAGTTAGAAACTACATTTAACGAGATTTCTACTAAAATATCTGAAAGAGCTAATAGTTTTTACTTATTTGAGTACTGTACTCCTAAAAGAGATGGTAGTGGCACAAGTAACCTGGTAATACAAGTTAAAAAACAAAACAGAGAAGGCGCTGTACAAACCAAATTTAGCGCAGACGGTTTTACTGGTGGTTGCGGTCTATAATATTAATTTTATGAATTAAAAAGAGTTTCTAATTTAGAAGCTCTTTTTTTTTGCCTAAAAAGTAGGGTTTTCCTAGCTATAGTTGTTTTAATAATATACCAAGCAATTAGTATTTACACGAAATGCAATTGCAAACCAATTACTAACACTATAACATATAATAAAATGGGAATACTAAAAGAAATTATCCACGAAAGTGCCATTGGCAACAAACCAGCAATTTACAAAGCATTTGTAATAAGTGTATTTATTAGCATAGTATTAATTAGTTTTACAATGCTAACTGCAATACTTAGAAACCCACAACAAGTAATTACTGGATTTGGGTACTAATCATTTTTTAATACCAAACCATTTGTAAAAGTACCTTTACCTGTAGTTAAATCTATTAAATAACCATTAACAACTGCGTAAGCAATTTTACCATTTTTCTCTAAAAAGAAATTAGGATTTTTACCAGGTGTTAATCGTAACGTTTTAGGTAATACATAACCAGTATTAACTATATGTAAGGGTAATTTGGTACTTTTAACTTTACTAGGTATTGTAGCAACAGGAATATACATAAAACCTTCCTTTAAAAAAGAAAGTGCTTTTAAACCTAAAAACTGATCTAAATTAGCTATTGTTTTAGGATATACTTTTGCAGGTACTATAGTATAACCTTTTGCATTAAAAGTAAAATACCCATAATAGGTAGATAAGTCTCCCTGATCTGCTATTCTACCTAAATTATAAAACTCGGTGTGTTTAGGGTTATCTATTTCTGTATGGTTAATTCCTATATCTAACTTGTATGTTTTACCTAACAAATTATAACTAACGTTAGTCATTTTTAAGTCGAACATTTTTCTATCGTTTTCAGGGATTTTATTATAATCATCTATAGGAATATTAGCATAAGACCCATTTGCAATAGTGTATATAGCAGATAATATAGATACGTAATTTAGCTTACGTATTTCTTGCTTCTCTATGTCATCATAATTACCACCAGATTCTATTAAAATAGCACTTGTACCCCATTTTTGTATATTATCACCAAAAGCACGCGGTTCAAAATCATCATTATAACGCCCTACTTGTCCTGGCGCATATTTTTGTATAATGCTATTCATAAACACAATTACCTTCATAGCATTACCACGTACGCTATCAATATCTTTTTCGTAGTTATAAGCAGGCGCTAAATAAGATATAGTTGCAGGTTTGTTTGTACGCTCTGCATTGT
The DNA here is from genome assembly GCF_039943695.1 of Cellulophaga sp. Lineage (NCBI taxonomy): Bacteria > Pseudomonadati > Bacteroidota > Flavobacteriia > Flavobacteriales > Flavobacteriaceae > Cellulophaga > Cellulophaga sp. The sequence continues at coordinate 4,748 of NZ_JBDVAA010000175.1, forward strand.
AGTACGTACTTTGGTCGTGTAAATTAAAGCCAAAATCTGCCTTAAGACTATCTCTAACTCTTTTTAAAACCCTACCCTCTGGAGATTGTAAATGCAAAGCATCTCTGTTTATATCTATACCTAAAGTATTTCTGCGAGTATAGTGCTCTGCTCCATCTGGATTAAGCATTGGTAAAAAGTGTAAAGTTAAGTTACTTAATATTTCTTTTTTTTCATCAGTAAAAGAATCTGCATTTAAAAAATTAAGAATATCAAAAATAGCTTGTGTAGCTGTAGGCTCATCTCCGTGCATCTGAGACCATAAAAAGACATTAATTTTACCGGTACCAATACTTACCAAAGATATACTACGTCCTTCTATAGACTCTCCTACTTTAGCAACCTTAAACTTAGTGTTGTTTGCAAACTTCTGCAATAATGGCTGTATGCTTTTATGTTTAATTCTACGATCTTTTAAACTACCTTCTTTATATGTATCATAAGTACTATATAAACTATTAGTTATTTCTTTTTGTTGCGCATAACTATTAAATACAACACTTAAAACAACCACAATGCTAAGGACTAAAGACTTCATACTATTATTAATTTATATTACTGCAAGATAATGAATGGTATTAAGTAAAATCTACTATTTTTGAAATAGAGATTAACCCATTCTAAAATGAAAAATTTAAAAAGAGTATTACTTGTTTTGTTAGTTGTTGTAATTGTAGCCGTTGTTTACAATTATCCAAAATTAAATATGATTTCTGGTTATGCAGTTAAAAATATGGCATCTAATGTTTTTATTGCAGATAGAACAGCTGAGGAAATTAATACCGTAGATAACAATGTGCCATTAATAAAATTAGCAGACTCTAAGGTTGATAAAAATACCAAAAGTGCTACGTCTTCAGTTTTTGGATTAATGACACGTAAAGCGGTTTACAGAGATGGTTTAGGAGCTGTTTTAATTAATGATGATTATGACCCAACTAAGTTTACGCTACAACCACGTAGAAATTTCACAAAAACTGGTTTGCCTTTTCCTTATGGCGATAAAAAACAAAAAGACACTGTATTTACTACCATAGACTATACTGCACTACAAAAAGCTATAGATATAGGTTTTTCTAATCCAGATATCCAAAAAACAAGAAGTACAATTGTTATTTACAAAGACCAGATTATTGCAGAAAATTATGCTGGCGGTTTTACGGCTGACACTAAAATTTTAGGTTGGTCTATGACAAAAAGTATTGTATCTACCTTATACGGAATATTGCAGTGTAAGGGAAAATTAAACGTTAACCAATTAGCTCCTATTCCTGAGTGGCAAAATGACGAAAGAAAAAACATCACTTACAATCATCTACTGCGTATGCAAAGTGGTTTAGAATGGGATGAAAACTACACAGAAATATCTGATGCTACTAAAATGCTTTTTTTAGAGTCTGATATGACTTTGGTTCAACAAAAAAAAGAAGCTATTGCTAAACCAACAGAAATTTGGAATTATTCTTCAGGTACATCTAACTTATTATCTGGTTTATTAAAAAAGAATTTTAAAACTCATCAAGAATATTTAGATTTTCCTTATGCTAGTTTAATAGATAAAATAGGAATGCACTCTATGTTAATTGAAGCAGATATGGAAGGTAATTACGTAGGTTCTTCTTATGGCTGGGCAACCACTAGAGATTGGGCTAAATTTGGATTACTATACTTACACAAAGGAAATTGGAATGGGGAAAGAATTTTTGATTCTGAGTGGGTAGACTATGTTTCTAAACCTACTGCACACTCAGACGGTACTTACGGTGGTCATTTTTGGTTAAATGCAGAAGGCAGGTTCCCTGATGTTCCTAAAGATATGTATTACGCTAGTGGTTACCAGGGGCAGTATGTTTTTGTAATACCGTCTAAAGATTTAGTTGTTGTAAGAACCGGACTTGCAACATATCCTATTTTTGACTTAAATGGCTTTTTAGGAGCTGTTGTTAAAGCAGTAAAGTAATAGAATAAGTTTAAAGTATAGATAAGCCTACAACATACTTATCTACACTAACCACATATTAGAACACGTTGACAACATAAAGTTTTACAAACCTTACAATCACTATATATTTGCTGTATAGTTAGTTAGAATAAAATTTTCATTTTCATATAGTGTTCTCGTAAAAAGAGTCTTGTTTTTGCCGACAAGACTCTTTTTCATTTTAAAAGCTTTTTATATAGCACACTAATTAGCTTCAAGTTATTTTAACTCAAAAAAAGAAACCATTTTTCTGTAGGCCCAATAATTGCTTTTTAAAACGAAATTAAGAGCACAAAAAAGCCCCACAACATAAACTTCTATTTTGACCACATAAAATAGCTCTTTTACAACATAAAATTTTAAAACCTTTAAAGTCTATATATATTAGTAGTGTTATTAAAAAAGAATAAATTTTTCATTTTCATATAGTGTTCTCGTAAAAAGAGTCTTGTTTTTGCCGACAAGACTCTTTTTCATTTTAAATACTTTTTAATGAAAAAATATCACTTAGTATATTCCTATTATTTATACCAAAAAAAAAGTGCTCAATAATTATTGAACACTTTTAATATTAATAGATTTAGAAAATTAATCTTCTGGTGGATAACCGTGTATTTTTTCAAAATCTCTATCAAAATTCTCTCTTAAATAAGCTGTTAATCTCTTTTTGTAATCATCTTTTAACCAACTCAAAAAGTTAAATGTACTTCTGCTTATACACTTTGCGTACATTTGTATACGGTGATCTATATCACCATCTAATATTTTAGATAAAGCAAGAGCATCATAAACATCTTCACTGTTTTCTATACATATTTTTGCGTGCTGCTCTATAGAACGTTCTAAAACTACTTTAGACGATTCACCTCCAGAAACGGCACTTACATATGTTTCTTTTATATCAAAATAGACCTCTTCGGATTTTGCAAATTGTTCACGAATTTCCTCTGGCATCTCGTGCTTAAAGGTACTTTCTATATCTTCATCGTTCTTTAAACGATCCATATAAAAATTAGGGTTACTAAAGATTGTTTGCCAATCTAAATCTGCTCCCCAAGGTCCAAACCTATGGTAATTGTTACCTAAATCTATTACCGTAAATTTAGATTTATTATTTAAAATACGAGAACCACGACCAATCATCTGATAATACAATGTAAGAGATTTGGTTGCTCTGTTTAATATAATAGTGTCTATTGTAGGCTCATCAAAACCAGTAGTTAAAATACTCACAGATGTTAAAATGGCATCTGGAGTTTCTTTAAACCAGTTTAATATTTGTTTACGCTGTTTTTTTGTGGCCGTATTATCTAAATGCATTACAGGGTAGCCAGCATCTTTAAAAGTATAATATACTTGTATAGATGTGTTAATACCGTTATTAAAAATAAGTGTTTTTTTATTTTTAGAATGCTCTTTATAAGCCTCCATAAGCTTATCTAACATTGCTGTGCTAGAGTATAAATCTTCTGAAGATTTTACGGTATAATCACCATTAGAACCAATTTCTAACGATGTTAATCCCATATTATATTGGTGTACTTCTGCACGAGCCAAAAACTCGTTTTCTATAAGAGAACCAATACTTTCACCTGTAATTAGCTCATCATAATTATCTTTCATTGGTAAGTTCTTGTTAGAACTTAAAGGTGTTGCTGTAACTCCTAAAATAAAAGATTTATCAAAAAATTTAAAAAGCTTAGTAAATGAGTTGTAATGTGCCTCATCAATAATTACAAGACCAATGTCAGATATATCTAACATATCATCATTTAAACGATTGTTAAGGGTTTCTACCATTGCAACAAAACAACTATACCTTTCTTGGTCATCTAAATTTGCTGTACTGTTTACTACCTTACTAATTACACCAAAACTATCTAACATTTTAGACGTTTGGTTACACAGTTCTACACGGTGCGTCATAATTAACACCTTTTTTTGGTGGTGCTTAAGGTACTGTCTTACTATTTCAGAAAATATAACAGTTTTACCACCACCTGTAGGCAATTGGTATAGTAAATGATGGTCATCTGGAGCAGACTCAAAGCGCTCAAAAATCTCATTTAAAGCTCCTTTTTGGTAGTCATAAAGCTCTTTGTCTGTCTTCTTTTCTTGTAATTCGAAAGCAGTCTTCGTCATAGTATCCATTTCTATTGGGCTGCAAAAATACATTCTTTAGCGCGCTTTTAACGAATAATTAGCGAAAAAACTATTCACAAATTTTAAAAAAAATATAGATATAGTAAAAATTAAGACTTTTTTCCTATTCGGTTAGAGAATCTAGAAAATATCATAATTTTTTTCTTGGTATTAATAAAATAAACTCCTGTTAAAAGTATTACTGCGGCCGCAACAGATTGTGCTGTAATAGTTTCATCTAAAAAATACCATCCTAAAAGTAATGCTATAATTGGGTTTACATAGGTAGAAGTTGCAACTTTTTCTGGTGATACAAACTTTAATAAATAATTAAAAGAGGTAAATGCAACTATACTACCAAAAACAATTAAAAGTAGCATTGCCATTTGTGTTTTTCCTTCCCATTCTGTTGGTAATGACCAAGTTTCACCAAAATAAAAACTAGCAATTAATAAAAAGAAACCACCTGATAACATTTGATAACCTGTATTTACAAAATAATTTTTAGGCAAGTCATACTTAGCAACAAACAAACTACCACTAGACCAACTAATCATACAAATAAATATCATTATCATACCTAAAAGAGATCCTTCTTGGTTAACAACTTGTTTTTGACTTACCAATAAGTAGATACCAATAATGCCTAAAACAACACCAACAATAGACATTGGTTTTATTTTTTTACCCTGAAAAATTCTCATTAACAATAAGACTACTAGTGGTTGTGCTGATATTTCTAATGCAGCAAAACCACTATCTACATAACGTAGAGCCCACACCACTACTCCGTTTCCTAAAGCTAAAAATAAAAAGCCTGCTATTACTGTATTTAGCAATTGTTTTGCTGTTACTTTTATTTCTATTTTTAAAAATTTACTTATAATAAAAACTAGTAAACCAGCAGTAATAAAACGTATTGCCGCTAACATAAAAGGTGGCAACTCTGTTACAGCAATTTTATTTAATAAATAGGTAGATCCCCAAATTACATAAATAGAGAAAAAAGCCAGTATTATTAAGGTGGTGTTAGAGGATTTATTCATTATAAAAACAACTAGTTTAGAAAAGCACAAAAATAAGTATAACTTTTAAGTTTATAAGAGTAAAATAAAGTCTTAATATAAGTTCTTAACATACATCAATGTAAAATATAGTATAGGTACTTAAATTTGCATTATACTAACAAATGGTTATGAAAACAATACTACATAAAGCAGATACAAGAGGACACGCAAACCACGGTTGGTTAAACTCTTACCACACCTTTAGCTTTGCTAATTACCAGGATGCAGAACGTATGAATTTTGGTGCATTACGTGTATTAAATGATGATACCGTTACAGAAGGCAGAGGCTTTGGTACTCACCCACATAAAAATATGGAAATAATTTCTATACCATTAATGGGCGATTTACAGCACCAAGACAATATGGGTAATTCTACAGTAATTAAAGAGGGAGACATACAAGTTATGAGCGCTGGTACTGGAGTTATGCATAGTGAACATAACAAAAACCTAGATAAAGCTGTTCAGTTTTTGCAAATTTGGATTATTCCTAATACAGAAAATGTTAACCCTAGATATGATCAAATTTCTACAGCAGATCTACATAAACCTAATAAGTTATACCAAATATTGTCTCCTAATAAAGAGGATGCCGGTGTATGGATTTACCAAGATGTTTGGTTTAATTTAGGTGATTTTACTAATGATACAACTACTACCTATACTATAAACAAAAAGGGCAATGGTATATATGCTTTTGTTTTAGAGGGTGATATAGAAATTGAAAATCAACAGTTAAATAAGCGTGATGGTTTTGGTCTTTGGGAAACAGACAGTATTACCATAAATGCTAGTAAAAACAGTAAATTATTACTTATGGAAGTTCCTATGATTTTTTAATTACTAATTAGGTATACTATTCTGCTTAGCTAAATCTTTACGTATTCTACTTAAACTCTCGGGGGTTATTCCTAAGTAGGAAGCAATCATCCACTGCGGAACACGTAACAAAACATCTGGATACAATTTTACAAACTCTAAATATCTTGATTTTGCAGATGCTCCTAAAAGCAAATGTATTCTTCTGTTTAAATGACGAATGTGATTGTGTAGTAATTTTTCATTTTTTTTTCTAAAAGAAGGATTTAATTTTGCTACTAACTCTATAAAATCTTCATCTAATAATACTACAGTTGTATCCTCTAAAGCATCTATAAAATAGTTTGAAGGTTCTTTAAAATATACACTATCTCTATCTGTAACAAACCAATTTTCTGTACCAAATTGCAGAATATTTTCTTTGCCATTTTCATCTAATCCGTACAAGCGTAAAACACCTTTTTCTACATAAAATGTATGCAGACATACATCGCCATATTTTAGAATTTGTTCTCCCTTAAAAACAACTTTACTTTTTATGTGAGGCTCTAATTGCTTGTAGGTAGTAGTATCCACTCCCATTTTATCAAAAAGATATGTTTTAAAGTTCTGTAACATACTATATAAAATCTAGAGCAAAAATACTCTTATTTAATTAGTCTAATATCCTTTGCAAGACTAATACTTTTTTATTCTTTTCTTTTCTATCTACAACAGGATAAAACACAATAGCATAACCATTTTCTACTGTTTTATTTACGCTAGATAAAATTAGATTAGATTCCTTTAACTCTAATACTATATTATTAACCAAGTCTTTGTAACCTTTTACATCTTTGCTATAAAAAAGTTCTAAAATTTCATCATTTTTTATTGTTATCCATCCATTGCCAAATTCCGTATTAAACCTAACTACAAAAGTATTTTCATTAATTTGTACAGGGTTCCAAGTATTATAAAACCTATCTTTAATATCTATTAGAGTTTTAGAGGTACAAACATTATTTGGCGATATAGTCTCTATACTAATTTTACCTTCTTCTTCACTTAAAACGTAAGAATTAGACTCAAAAGATAGACTAATAATTTGCCTAAAATAATTTGTAGTAGCATTTAGCTCTCTACTTCTTAACTCAACTCCTTTTTCATCTATTTGCCTATGTAACCACGTACTACCTTTACTACTTAACAAATGTATTTCATCTCTACCTATAAATATGTTATTGTTTCTTGGGAGTGAAACCTTTTTATTATGCTTCTTTTTTAGAATACCATTTTTAAATTCTATTGCTAAAAGTTTGTCTGGCTTTTTGTCGTTCCAAATATCTACGTCATAAAATATTGAAAACTGATTAGAAACTCCAATAAACTTACCTGTAAAAGGTCTATTACCCTTAGGTAGTTTAGTTTCTTCTCTATTAAAAAGAGGTATACTAACTTCTAATTCTTTATTTGGATGATATGGAACAACAGATACGTAGTTTTCTAAAGAGGGACTAAGAAATAAGCTTGGTAAAATGCCATCATCTTCTATAAAGCTTTCTACCTTTCCATTGTCATCTATAATAGTGTATACTAGATTATATCCTCCGTCTTCATTATAAATATAATTAGCCAATAAAGTTTGTTCCTTACAACAAATACTATTTTTTACTGATACCTCGTTATTAGTTTCTAATGTAGTAACAACACCAAAACTCAACTCCTGATTAGTAATATTAAAAGGTGATGTTTTCTCTATATTTTTCATACACTAACTTATTGTTTTACCATTTCATTCTTTGTAATCTAACAGCATTTAATATAGCTAGTAATGCAACACCAACATCTGCAAAAACGGCGCCCCACATTGTAGCCAAACCTAAAGCTCCTAAAAGTAATACAATTAACTTTACGCCAAAAGCCAATACTATATTTTGCCAAACTACCTTACGTGTAGATCTTCCTATTTTTATAGCTTTTACAATTTTAGATAACTGGTCTGTTTGTATAATTACGTCTGCTGTTTCTATAGCTAAGTCACTACCCAAGCCTCCCATTGCTATACCAACATCACTAACAGCAAGTACAGGTGCGTCATTAATACCATCTCCAACAAATGCTACAACAGCTTTGGGATCTTTCATTAATTCTTCAACCTCTTTTAATTTATCTTCAGGTAACAGTCCGCCTTTGGCACGTAAAACATTTGCTTCTTTTGCTACTTTTTTTGTAATGCAATCTCTATCACCAGAGAACATATAAAAATCTTTAACTCCTATTTTGTAGGCTTCTGAAACTGTTTCTTTAGCATCTTCTTTTATCTCATCAGCAATTATAACGTAACCAACAAACTGGCCATCTATAGCTACTAACACACTAGACTCCACAATGTCTTCAATTTCGGTTAGCGCATCTATCTTATAATCTAACAATAACGCCGTATTGCCTACCAGAACTTTTTTACCGTTAACAACACCTCTAATTCCTTTACCAGCTACCTCTTGTATATCTGTAGCAATGTATGTTTTATCTAAAGGATAATCTAAAAGTGCTTGCGCAATTGGATGTGTAGATTTAGACTCTAACGCAAGCATATATTGCATCATTTCTTTTTCATCTATACTAAAAGACACTAATTCCTGAATTTTGAAGACTCCTTTTGTAATTGTTCCTGTTTTGTCCATTGCTAAAGTATTTACCTTAGCAATTGTATCTAAAAATGATGCTCCTTTAAATAAAATACCATTTTTAGACGCTGCACCTAACCCTCCAAAATAACCTAATGGAATAGAAATAACCAATGCACAAGGACAAGAAATAACTAAAAATATTAACGCCCTATATAACCAATCTCTAAACACATAGTCATTTACAAAAAAGAAAGGTAAAAGCGTTAAACCTATAGCTAAAAACACTACAATTGGTGTGTATATTTTAGCAAATTTCCTAATAAATAATTCCGTTTTAGATTTGAGAGCTGTAGCATTTTGTACTAAATCTAATATGCGAGCTATAGAACTCTCTTTAAACTTTTTAGTTGCTTTAACTTCTATTACATCTTGTAAATTAATACTACCAGCATAAACTGTTTCATTTTTACCTATGGTATTTGGCTTGCTCTCCCCTGTTATAGCTGCTGTATTTAATGATGCTCTGGTAGATAACAGAACTCCATCTACAGCTACTTTTTCGCCTACTCTAACCTGTATTTTCTCTCCTACTTTTATATCCTCTGGCGCTACAGTTACATAGCTATTTTTTCTAAAAACAAGAGCCTCATTAGGCCTTACATCCAACAGAGCTTGTATGTTACTTTTAGCTCTTTTAACAGCAAATCCCTGAAAAAGCTCTCCTACCGCATAAAAAAGCATTACTGATACACCTTCTGGATATTCCCCCAAAATAAACGCCCCAATTGTAGCTATAGACATTAATAAGAACTCTGTAAAATAGCTGCCTTTTTTTATACTTTTCCACCCCTGTTTTAATACTGGTAGGCCTACTGGTAAATATGCAATAGTATACCAAACTAATCTAATTGTACCATTAAAGAATGAGACAATTTTAAAATAATCTAAAGCAAGACCAAAAATTAGCATGATAAAACTAATTATTGCCGGCTTATATATTTTTAATTTAGATGTATTTAAGTTATGGTTGTACTGGTGGTTTTGGTTATTTATATTTTCTAGCTTTATCTTCTCTTTCATATTCAATTTTCTATAAAATATACGTGCAAAACAATGTCTTGGACTTAGCGTTCATTGTTCTAAATATATGGTACTAAAAAATGAAGAGCATCACAAGTATATGAGCAATTCATTTTAATATTTTTTCTAAAAAGAGGATTTTATAAAAAAAGAAATACTATTACGACTAATATGACGTTTTTATAGCTGTTATAAACATTAAAATTAATATTTTTTTATGTTTATTTTAGAATGGGAATGTTAGATTTGCATTTTTAAAAATTAGCAAGAGTGATTATAGAATATATTATAGCAATGTTGTGGAGCTTATCTCCGTTTGGAGAAGCCAAAGTTGGCATACCTTATGGTATGTACAATGGGTTAAACATATACCTTGTTTTTATATTATGCTTTGCTTCTAATGTACTTGTTTTTCCAATAATGCTTTTTTTCTTAAATAAAGTAAATCATTATTTATTAAAGTGGCGTGTGTATAAAAAAGGTGCAATTTTTGTAGCTCGTAAGGCAAAAACTGGTTCTGGAGATAAAATTAAAAAGTATGGCTTTTGGGGCTTAATCTTTTTTGTAATGCTACCTGTACCTGGTACTGGTGTATACGCAGGTACAATTGCAACTTATTTATTTAAAATTGAAAGAAAAAAGGCTTTTTTAGCTAACGTTATTGGTATTTTCTTTTCCTCTGTAATTGTATGGGTTGTTACCTATTTAGCAATGCAAGGTATGGCATAAGCTTATTACTTTATTCTTTTTTTTAACTCTTCCATAGATTCCTGAAGTTCTTTTAATAATCCTTTTTCTGTGGTTGTATCTAAACCAAAAGAAATTTTACTATTTACTTGCCAAAGTTCTTGTATTTGATTTGCAGCTACTTGGTAAGGCGGATACGTCTCATTTAAAGAAACTAATGACACAAAATTACTATTAGGTACTTTCTCTATTTTTTTAACCAAAACGGCATCATACAAAACCACAACATACATTTTATTTGCACTAATGTCATTTAAACTCTCTGTAGCCTTAGCCAAGACCCATTCTGCTGGATACAAATTAGGCAACATACTATCTCCTTCAACCTGAAATCCTCTGTAAGTTGCATTTCTAAACTCTGGAATAGGTAAATCAAAAGCAGGTAATTGTTTATACCAACTAGCATCTTGTATATTTTGTGGGTAGCCAGCTGCAGCTTTTGCATTTACTAAAACCATATTCTCGTTATCTTCTGCATCTACTGTAATAAATTTAGGAATAACACTATTTACTGCTGCAGATAGGTATTTCTGATTTCCATCACCAAAAAGCCAAAGCGGATTAATTTCAAACTGTTTTAAAAGTTCTTTTACAACTTTACCAGATAGCTTAGTGCGTCCCCGTTCTATATCTACTGTTGTATTAGATACACCTAACAACTTAGCAAATTCTGACTGTGTAAACCCCAATTCTTTGCGGACTTCTATAAAACGTTGTACTTCTATTGTTTGATCATTTCCCATATGCTAATATACAAATTTTGGAATATATCCATAAGTAAAATGGAATAAATCCATCAAAATAAAACTTAGATCTTTTAAAATCTATATTACACAGCATCAAGGCACTAAAAAACAATCATATACGTTTG
>NZ_JBDVAA010000176.1:0-1457 GCF_039943695.1 Cellulophaga sp.
ATAGAAGTTTGGGTAGCCGCAATAAAAAATGAAATGTATGCTAAAAACTATAATATAGCTATTGGATTAGCCAATAAAGGATTAAAATCTATACCAGGAAATAAAGATTTAATTGCGTTAAAAAATGATGCCCTAACTGAAATAGAAAAAACAAATGTGGTTAATCAAGATTTAGCACAAACTATAGAACAAGAAGAACAATTAGAAACTGAAAGTAAAAATGCAATTTTAATAACAGCAGAGGCACAGTCTTTTAACAAAGTATATAGTACAATGTCTATTGCTAGTATTGCTTATAAACGCACTACTAAATACGGAGATGTAATACCAACAATTAATTATAGTAACAGGTTTAATACAAATGGTGTGCAGTTTCAATTAGATGCGTACCCCAAAATTGGTAAAAAAATGTATGCTTATACGAGCTATGCATTTTCAGATTCAGAAATTTTTCCTTCCCATAGAATAGGAGGTGAGTTGTACAGGTCTCTACCAAAGTCTTTAGAAGTATCTATAGGTGCACGCTATTTAGAATTTAGTGGTAAAAATGCAACGGTATTAACCGGTTCTGTTAGTTGGTATCCGGGTAACTATTATTTATCGTGGAGACCTTACGTAAACCCTAGTAATGATGGTTCTGTAAGTTTTTCTAATAGTTTTACGGCTCGTAGGTATTTAAAAGACAAATACAATTATTTAGATGTACAGTTTGGTTTTGGGTTTTCTCCAGAAACTACACAGTTAACAGAAAATAATGTTTTACTATCTGAATCTATTTTTTACTTAGAGTCACAAGATATTGCGCTAACCTATAATTTTACAGTAAAGAGCACCAAGAATATACTAGCAGCAACAGTAGGTTTAACAAGGCAAGAATTAATTTTTACTCCTAATGAGTTTTATTTGGCGGTAACTGGTAGGTTAAAATATCAATTTAATTGGTAATTATATTAAAGGTGATGTTTCACAACAAAAAAGAATAAGTTCACCACATTTAATTGTCACACCCAAAGTGTTTCTGTAGTTTTAGACCAGATTAGAAACCCAAATAACCTACTTATTATGTTATACGATACTTACGGAGAAGAATACCTAAACTTCTTACATGATTTAAACGAAATTTTAAGTCTTAATGAATTAATAGAATTAGATTACATATAAGTTTTATTCTTGTTTCTATACATTTAATAAACCCCAAAAAAATCTTTTGTTATGGCAAACCAAAACAACTCGGCTTACTTATCATTTGTAGAGAGCCTAAATGAAATTTTATCAGAAGTAAATATTACAAAACTAAATTATTCTTAGTTAGGTATTTACATTGAAAAAAATCATAAAAAAAGGAGCAACTAGTATTAGTTACTCCTTTTTTTATGATATAAAACTAAAGCTTATCCCAAATATGTTTTTAAGATTTTGCTTCTAGAGTTATGTTTTAATTTACGAATTGCTTTTTC
>NZ_JBDVAA010000177.1:0-28899 GCF_039943695.1 Cellulophaga sp.
CAATAAAAGTATTATTTATTACTTTTTGCTTCATTTTTTTATTAAAATTCAGCCATTTCTCTTGATGATTTCTTGGGAATAATGTGGAGGAGCCTCCAGATTTTTTTTGTAACACTTTACCATTATAACATATTGGGTTTATTCCTACTATTCGTTCATTAATACTTGTTGGAAGTATTAATTGTAAGCTTTTATTACTCATTTTAGTTAACCTAACTTTTTCTCTTTCTATGGTTCCTATATTGTTTTCTCTATTTAAATTATATTGGTTAACAATAGGATAGTCAAACTCTATGTTTATTAAAATACTTTTCAGTTTTTTTGAGCTTTCAAATTTATCAGGTTTTATGAAGTCAAATTCTCGCAAAGTATCATTGATATTTGTTGAACTACCATCCTCATAAGATAATTTTTTAATTATATATACAGGTGAATAGACATAATCAGTATAGTAACTATCTACTGATAGTATATCAAAGATTGTTTTAGTGGAATTAATATTCAAATTAATATAATCAACTGCTTGGCTAACTTCTATTAAATTAAAATAATCCTCTATGTTTTTGTAAGCGTTAATCGAATCATTTAAATAAACCTTATCTTTATACATAGCATAGCCTTTCGATTCTAATGCTTTGATATTGGCAATGTCTTTTAATGAAATACTATCTTCTAACTTATTTAAAGAAAAATCTCCATCTATTAATCTTAAAGTATTAGTTCTGTCTTTAGTTCTTTCTGATAAAAATTCAATCATTTCCTTATTCCGCGTATTCTGTGTTTTACAACTAGTAAGAATAAGTGTAGTGAGAAAGAATAAAATTAAATATTTCATAAATTATGGATATTGTATTTAATGTTTAACAACCTTTTTAGATCAGAAATTTAATATTTAAATGTACGATAAAATTCGTTAAATATTTGATCTTATTTTTGTTGAAAGCACAGAAATTTCAGTTTTGTATATAGCTTATTAACAATTTAAGTTCAATATATTCATCGCTAAATTTGTTTCAATTTTCTTGCTTAATCCTAATGTTAAATATAACAAACGTTGTTGACCTAAAAATCTGATAAGATTTTAGTAAGTAGGCTAGAACTAGCAATGAATTTTATAATGTGCTAACTACATACTTTTACTATTTTTATTCATAATCTTAATAGTGTAATGCAATTCTGGCATTGATAAACTGTGTGTTAAATGGGATCTTAGTTTCGATTCTTCATTTAATATTAGTATCTGTTTTTCATTTTGAAATATATAATTTTTACCTTTAATCGGTAATATTTCATTTACAATATCTTTTATTTCTAAATTATCAATGTTATTTACTTCTTTAAATTGATTCTCCTTAATTCCCTTTTGAAGAACAAATAGATGCGTCGATTTAGTTTTGTAAAGAATGTATTTTCCATTTGATATTAGTGTTTCTTGATTTGGAATATTAACCCAAATCCCCTTTTCTTCAATTAATGTTTGATTAGTCCAAATTCCAAAATTTGTAATTTCTTTTTTTATAGTTTTTGGCCTTTTACTAAACGATATGAGGTTTTTAAACGGTAAACATTCATTTTTACGATTTGTATAGGCTTTGACAATTTCATTGTTGTGCAATGACTGTGCAATTATTGGATTTTCAGGGTCATAAACTATTGATATTTTATCATTACTATTAAATGAAGTTAATATGTCTTTTGAAACATCTTGTGTAAATTGAATAGTTTTGTTGTGAGGGGTAGTAAATTGGATGGTTAAATCATTTATTTCCCCCTTTCTTGACTCTAACGATAATTTACTTATTATTTTACCCTCTGCAATCTTTCCATTAGATGCTAGTCTTCTTTCTTTTCTATAATTGAATGTCAAAACCAATAATATTATTATACCAATAGATATTGGTGGTGTAATAATATATATACATCCTGGTTTTTCATCTTTAAATTTTGAAAATAAAATTTTTTGAATTGATATTCCTGATAAAATACCACCTAGAATTGAAATTAAGTAAGGGTATTGGGTATATATTTTTATAGGTATTAATATTGTAAATGCAATTAATGTAATGGCTAATATAAATAGCCACTTTTTATTATCATTATTTTTCATCATTCGTGCTAGTTTGTAGTTAACGGCTCCGTATATGAAAAGTAGCGCTCAAAATAAGCGATAACTTTTCGGATGAAACACAAGCCGAATTTTTAAATTTTATTATTTATCTTTTCTATTGGAAATTGTCAAATTTAAAATTTGGCGACTTTCAAAAAATGCCCAAACATTTGTGTTAGCAACGACTTGAGCTATTTCTGATATACTTTGTTGCCACGCGTTTTTATTGGTTCTGTGTTTTATTCCGACTTCTGTATATGAATATACTTAGAGCAGATCCTGCAACAAACCCCAAAAGTAAAAACAAGTTGTATTTCGCATTTTTAATATTATAGGATATGTCTATTTCATTCCCCAAATTGTAATTGGCCATTTTTTCCAATTCAGCATTAACTAAATAAATTCTGAGTTGCCAAAATAATATTCCGCTTAGTAATATTATTCCACAAGTTATTAAACCCTTATTTAAGAATTTTATTTTGGTCAGCCTTGCAACGCATAAATATAAAAGCGGTAAAATTCCAATAACCACCGCAAAGAAAATCTGCGAAATAAATTGGGAATTCATCTTCGTCGTTATCATTTTTATATTATACTCGGTCGACAGAGCTATTGAAAGTTCGAAGAAAGACTTGTGAAGTAAAAGCCCTGATAAAATAAACAGAATTACTAAAGCTAAGTAAGTAAATGTTTTTCTCATTGTTGTTTTTTAATATTGCTTAACGTTTTGGCTATGAGTAGTAGCGTCCCGCAGGGCGCTATTACTTATAGGTTTTGTTAGGCACTGGGTTTTTATTTTTTTCTTTAGTGAATGAATATGTTTCAGCGAACAGTTTTATCCATTCCTTACCTGTTGTATTTCCAATGTGTCCACTATTCATATCTGTCAACATTATTATTTCTGAATCAGATAAATTATTTTCTCTTAACCTAGCCGTATATTTTGCTACTTGCCAAATAGGAGTTTGATAATCCTGATAACTAGTAATCAATAACACATTTGGATATTGTTGCGGTATAATGTTTTGATAAGAGGAATATTTTAGAATGTAATCGTAAGCTTCTTTATTTTTTGGATTCCCCCATTCTTTGTATTCGTCTATTGTAAGAGGAAGAGTATCATTCATCATTGTATTTATGACATCTAAATAAGGGTGATCTAAGATAATGGTATTGAACAACTCTGGTTTTAGATTTGTAGCCTGCGCAACAATTAATCCACCTGCACTATTTCCATACCCAATGAGCAGTTCTGAAGTGGTATACTCTTTTTTAATGAGATACTCTGCGCATGCAACATAGTCTAAAATTGACTTTTCTTTCTGTAATTCCCTACCTGATTTATACCATGATTGACCTAATATTGACTCACCTCTAACATGGGCATATGCTATTGTATAACCTTGTTCTAACAATATGGCATCTTGAGCGTCAAAAGAAGGAGTAGTAATAGCACCATAAGCACCATAAACTTTTAAAATTAATCCGCTATTACTTTTGGTTGCAGCCCTGTTTTTTACAATTGTTATTGGAATTTTAACACCGTCATGACTTTTAGCCCAAATACGTTTAGTAGAAATGTACTTATAGTAAATAGGGTTTACTGATTCGGTTTTTGAAACAACATCCAACTTGGATGTGTTAAAGTTGTACTTATATTTAGAATAAGGTTGTGATGGCGAGCTAAATGAAAACAAAAAGCTATTTGTTGTATCATCTGTTGAAATAAGATGGTAATCACCTATTCCTAATTTAAGTTCTAGTTCTTGCCATTTATCATCATTATGTCCTATGAATTTTAATTTGGGCATAGATTTATCGTAAACCAAAGCAATTGTTTTGTCCTTCATTGGAAGAATGTCAACAATGTAATCGTCTTTATAAGAGCTGGTGAATAGTGATTGGTTGCCAGGGTCAGAGAATGTATGAAACTCTATTGAACTTCCAACTTTCTCATCATTCACAAGTAAATAAATTCCATTTTTTATTTTAACTTTTGCAATAACTCCTTTCTCTCGTTTTTTTATGAGTTCTATTTCTGGAAAAGGTAAATTGGGTTTTATTAGATAGACTTCATTTTCTGTTTTGGACTGGATTGTACAAAAAAGAAGTTCGTCTATTTTTGTTATTTCTACATCAAATTCAGGATTATACTCAGTGTAAATTGTTGAGTTCATCCTGTTTCGTATGTCATAAAAACAAAGTTCTCTAGCACTACCAATGTCACTTGTCTTTGTGTAGAGAATAGTTGAATCTGAATGCCATTGAACAGTATAAACATTGGAAATCGAATCAATCTCAATATCCTCTCCAAAAGGTAATATAGTAGCAAAATCGCCAATTACACCTGTTTTTTGATAAAGAACCAAAATCATAGATTTCGATTTATTAGGAATAAACCGCTTTATAAAAACATCATTATGTTTGGTTTCGAATAACGATAGATTTAATACTTCAACTCTGTTGATAGAGTCGTTTTGATAGTACAAAATATCATTGTTCAAACTATCTTCTTCAAAGAAGTAGCTGTTGGGTTTAATCTCTCTTTCGGAGTCTGATGTTTTTTCATAGAAAGTGTTTAACTGTTCAAACAGTTTTTTCTGGTATTTCTTATCCTCAATTAATTCGTTTCTAGCATACTTGTTTTCATCTGTCAAGTACGCTTTAAGTTTACTTTCATAGGCAGGAAGTGCCATCCAGTGTAAACTATCAATTAAAGAAGTGTTGTGGTAATTAAAGGAAAAATGCTTCCTAGAGGCGACAGGAATTGGTAAATCTAATTTTTGTTCTTGTTTATGACTTTCAAATTGTTTGAGCAACGGTTGATTTTTTTCTAAGTCTGAAATTATTTTCGGACTAAGTTGTAGAGAATCTGCTAATTCAATTTCCATCCAATAACCAGGATTATAATTGTTCTTGTAATGTTTGATAGAAGAAAAGCGAGTTGATTTAAACAAGGAAGAGTCGGTAAATGGTTTAACATTTTCAGTTTGTATATCAACAACATAAATCTCCTTATTTGCTTTATGCAAAATTGATTCTCCATTTTCTTCAACACCGACTTTTTTAGTTTCGGAAAATTTGATGTTTTGGATATGATATAAACCACCTTGTTTTTTGTAGTTCATTTCTACTTGATAGTCAAGAGGCATACGTTTCGCAAAGAACCCAAAGTCCCTGTCTATAGCAAGTTTATATTGAAACCTTAATAGTGCATAGGAATCTTTTGAAATGTAAATTCTGCCAATATAAATTGGTGATTTATTCTTTCTTGATTGATCAATACTGAAATTTCGGTTGGTTGTTTTTGGATAAAATGAAATAACATAACAAGCCTCACCATTTATGGTTTCAGTTGGTTGATGTTGAAAATGATATTTATTCAGTATAGCAGGATTAAAAAAGTCATATTGATATTTGATTTTATCAAACGCAAATAAAAGCAATGGACCTCCTATAAGTGTTGTTTCTATTCCATAATTGCTCAAATTGTCGGAATGCCTGGAAGCAAGGATAACTTGTTTATCTTCTTTGGTGTTGAAATCTTTGAGCAAAGGATGAAAAAATCGATTGCCTTCTAATTCAGAAGCATATGATTCATCATAAAACCAATCTTCCCAAATTTTCCGATCTAGTTTTTTCTGTGGATATGCGGTATAATGTGTATTGACAATAGCCTCATTTAACTGAATAAAAGTGTCATTTTCCTCAATCGTTTCTCGATATAGTGACTGGTAAATTATAGGTTTATTACTATAGTTTTTAGAGGTATTTTTTATTGCAGTCTTTATTATTTTTTCTGGCTTTGGAGGCTTTGCATATGTCACAACAACTTCAGAAAGAACTTGAAGAGAACTTTTAAGTTTTATTTGAAACGTTGTTTTGGGATTATTTTTTGAGTAAAGCTGTGTTTGCTTGTCATATCCAATATAGGACACAACAACTGAATCTTTATCTTTTAAGTCAGATTGCTCGAATGAAGCTAATCCTTCCATATTTGTTGAGGCTCCTATTCCAGATATCTTGAAATAGATATTAGCGAAAGGCAATGGTTCATTTGTCTCAAAATCCAAAACAAGTATGCTTATCTCTTGACCAAAAGAAAAAAGTGGAAGTATTAGAAATATATAAAGAATTTGTTTCACTTATTTTTTTGCTTGTGTCTAACGGACTTGTGTATGAAACGTAGCGTACAAAAAGACACTAACTTTTCGGATTAACACAGAGCCGAATTTTTATATTTTGTTTTTAATTTTTCACTTTTTAAAAGCCAAATTAAAAAGGTTTGGCGGACTTGGTTAAAAAGTACTAAACTTAATTTTAAGCACCTAAACCCATATTAATTATAGCCGTTGTTACAAAACGTTTTTTGTTCTTTCGTCTATTAGTTTTAAATATCTTTCTCTATTTTTTTTACTCAGAACCTTTTCAGCCATTTTTCTTTTGTCTTGTGTAGTTTTATAATAATTCTCGAAAGTTTTAGACTGAATATTCATATTGTAATTAACATAACGTTCGGTAAACTTGTAATATTCAAGACTTTTAGAATTCCATTTATGTTTATTATACTCTTTGAAAACATCAGAATAAAAGTTGTCAGATTCAGGATTTTTAATTGAACTTTCCACTTTTTCAGGGTAGTACTTCTCAAACCAGTTTAAATATTTGTTTAAATGCCCGAGGTAAATTTCAGAGTATAAAAAGTTATCGAAGCTGTTTTCAATTTTAATGTTGTTCAAGTCAATTACTTTTAAATCAAATTCTTTCTCTATTAGCATTTGTTCCCAATTGGTTTTGTAATCTGATTTTTGGTCATAATCTAACTTGCTCTTGTCAATCTTATTTGAATTTAAATAAAATTCTCGCAGTTTTATTTGTTGAATACCAGTATTGTTTGGACTGTTTATAGAATCTATACTTTGTGTTTCAATCCAATTTATATTAATCGACTTCTCATTTGTAATATAGAAAGTAGGTATTGAGGTGAAAAATTTTTCGCAATTCCCGAAAAAGTATGTTTGTGGTGCCGAACTATATATTTGGTATGTAAATGGTTTAAACTTTTTAGTTGCAATTGAAACTAATTTTGAATTTAGGTTATGTTTTTTGAATTTGAACTCTCCATTTTTTGAAATAGATGTTGAATCGATTGTATAATTCTCGTTCAAATTGTCAAAATGATTAATTTCATTAAGGTAAACCATTCCAGAGTCAGTTGAATAAATTTTTCCATTAATTATTGTCCCAACGTTTTCATTGCCTCTATTACAGGATAGAATTGCTAAAACTAAAATTGTTATTAAGTAAAAGTTTTTCATCAAATGTTTTACAACTAGTTAGTAAACGCAACTACAAATTTAACGCGCTTAATTTTCTTACAATATAAAAACATTTTTTGTGGTACAATTACGGATATGTGTAATTGTATAAAAATAATTTATAAATGGTAGTAATTGGGTGTTTGTTTACTATTTAGTATCAAAAAAAAATCTCCTTTTACACTAGTTTGTAGACGCTAGTATAAAAGGAGAAAATAAATAATTGTTAAGTACTTAATACGCTACGTCTATAAAACGCATAGATCCTGCCGGCACTTTTACTATTAATTTGTTATTGGTTGCTGTTAACTCTTCTTTAGATAAAATATCTACTATTTGCTTTGGTGTTTTGTGAGTAAAGGTTACGGTAACTTTTGTGTTTTGTGGGTTTATATAGTTTGGGTCTATTAAAATTAAGCGTGTGTGGTTTTCATCTAATTTTATAGCGCTCCATGATGCACCAGAAACTATTATTGGTAACTGCTTTGCACCTTCTGCTACTTTTGCTTTTATAACTGCACCAAACTCTTTTGCAGGTACTTTAACGCCATCTCTAATACCTACTTTGGCTGTAGATACAAAATAAGGTTTTCCTTGTTTTTCAATTAATGTTTTTGCCTCTACAGGTGCCACAGGTACCATACCGTTTGGTAGTACTGGCATATAGTTTAACCACCTATATTTTACACCCAATGCAGCGTTAGAAAAATCGTGCTCTGGTATGTTTACGCCTGCCCAATGCATTTGTGCATATGAAAATACGGCATCATCATCTGTTGTGCTGTATTGTTTTAAATCATGGTGTGTATCTACGGTGTGTATTAGTTTTTCATCTACGTTTTGTATTAAATGCCATGCACTAATAGACTGTATGTCTTTTGGTGCTACTACAGGCAACACGCCAGATTTCATTAACGCAAATAAGATATTTAAGCCTGGTTCTTCTGTAAATGGGTTGTTTGCCACTACACCATACCTTGCGCCATAGGCTGCCATTAAAGTACCTTGTCTTAAATAAGGAGATATAGAGCGCTGCCCACCTGGAGAAAGTGGTCGCCAACTTGTTGGGTTGTCGTCTATTAAACGCATTGCAAAATCGTTTACATAACCGCTAGACTGCATACCTACACGGCCTGCTAAATTAAGGTCTTGAGTTCTGTTGCTTGTATCCTCGGAGGCCGGTACTAAAATATCGTTATACTTTTTAGAAAAGAACATCTCTTTCCATAAAGGTAAGTGAGACGTTGCTGCCCAAAACATATTTTTGTACCTAAAATACAATTTGGCTCTATTATTTTTTCTGATTGCTTTTGCCAATCTAGGCATATACTCTCTTACAAAATACTGTACTCTTGGGTCTTCTACATTAGCCATTTCTGCGTACACAAAGCCATAACAGGTGGTTGGTGCTACTTCTAATATTTTCTCTAAGGTTTCTATTTGTATGTAAAAAGGGTCATTACCGTGGCCTGCCCAAAAAGTAAATGGTTGTCCTTTAGCCTCAAAATCTCTTGCCATTTGCACAATGTCTTCTCTAGAGTCTTGGTATTTACCACGTTTGTCTTTTTTAAGTGCTTCTTTGCCTATAATTTTAACCATACCAGAACGCTCTGTGCTTTCTTTTGGTGATCTTTGTATTACAAACGTTACGTTGTTTCCGTTTAAGTTTGCAACCTCAGCATCTATTTTTTTAGAGGTAATCATTACCCAATCTTTATCAGATTTTTGTTGGTATGCTGGTAGCTTAAAATTTAATGTTTGTTGGTATAGTTTGGCTAAATTTTCTTCAACCTCTAACATTCTACCTTGTTTTTTTTGGGTTGTGTTCCACCAGTTATTTTTAGCAACATTAAAAGTATATACTGCATTACCACCATCTACCTCACCTGCCGCAAATAAACTGTTTTTACTTGGTATGTACGTAATATCACTATACACTTTGCCCTTGTATTTTTCGCCTGCTGTAGCAACCACCTTACCTTTGGTATCTAACACATAAATTATGCTCCCATGCTGAAACATTATTTGTTTGTTTTTTGGCAAATATGCTCCTTTGCTGTGTGCATACCTCTGTGTTCCTTTTTTACCACCACTGCTATATTCCATTAACTGATTAAAGTTAGCGTCTAATGCAGTAAAAAATGGTTTAAAAGAAGTATCTCCAAAAATTAAAAGATCGTCTAAAGCATCATTATTAATATCTGCTACAACAAAATCTGTAAGCATAGATTTACTTAATAGCTTGTGCTCTTTGTTTTTATAGTCTAAGCGCCTAACAACCTCTTTAGTATCTGGATTTAAAAAACCAAAAAAGTCCCATCTAAATTTATCGTGCACATAGGTCATTACAAAAAGACTCTGCTTGTCTTTTTCTATAAAATTACCAGGCATTAGTTTACGTACTACGCCATCTATTTTTGTGGTAGAAACTAAACTGCCTTTAGCATTTAGCTCATACAATTTATAGTTATTACCACCTGCAAATATTTGTGGTTTTCCGTTGTTTACAACAGCAACCTCACTAAACCTAACTTTATCCTTTGGAGTAAACGTCCAAAGAACTTTTCCTGTACTGTTGTAGCAGTAAATAGAGCCGTTTGCACTTGCCGCTATAAGCTCATCTCTACCATTATTTGTAATATCTGCAGCTACTATTTTAAATAACACAGCAGGGTTTGTAGTTGGCTGACTCCATAATTTTTTTCCAGAGAGTGTGTATGCAGCTACGGCACCATCTAACTCTGACAAATATAAAATTTGGTCTTTGTTTACGTTAGCTACAATAGCGTTACGTATGCCGTTGCCTTCTGTTATAAAGTTTTGTGCGTAAGCACTACCTAGCATTAACATAAATGCTAGTATACATATAAGTTGGTTTTTCATTTTTAATAGTTTTGGTTAAAAAAAAGAGCAATGATTTTTCTTAAAAAGTAGTACTATTTAAGAACATCATTACTCTTAATACAAGATAACAAACATACGTTTAGCTCCTATTCCTAAACATAATACATTCTAATTTTTACTTTATAAATTCAGAAATTACTAAGGTCCAAACTTTACTAGAGTCATCTGCGGCTGTAACTTTATACTGCATTGTATCTGCACTAAAGTCTGCTACCTTACCAAGTGTTGGTGCACTACCTACCGGTGCTATGGTAGCCGCCGTAGAAATATCTGTATACCCTACAATTGTGCTTAATGTAACATTATCCCTAACTGCCGCAGAAAAATCTGCATTGGTAGCAGGTACAGTTATAATACAGTTAATTATAGCGTCTTCTGTATTAATCATTGTTTCTGTAGGTAGTTGTATTACCTGTAGTTTGTTATTGTCTGTAGTGTCATCAATCCACCTATACTCAAACTTAAAACTTGTAATTTCTGCATCACTAAAGGCAGGCAAATCATCTAAACCAGATTTTAAACAAGAAGTACTTAGTATACAAAGTAACAGTACCAATATATGTGTTATAATTTTTTTCATAAGAAATATACTTTAATATGTTAGTAGATTACCAACCCGGATTCTGGTCTAGTAAATCGTTTAAAATTCTTTCGTTTTGCGGTACAGGAAACAAGTAACGCTTAGGACTAAATCTTTTCTTTTGGTTTCCTACTTTTAGTATTACCGGTTTTCTCTCAAAAGATTTTCCGTCTTCAGAAATTTCAAAATAAGTGTATTGCTTATCATTTAATTCTGATATTACACCACCACCATCTTCTTTACCCCAACGTAAAAGAGACCAGTATCTATCATTTTCAAAAAACAATTCTACTCTACGTTCTATCTTATACATATCCCAAGCTTGTGTGCTTGTAATACCAGTAGATAGTGCAGGTAATTTACCGTGTACAGTTCTTGTTTTGTTTATATACTCTACCGCAGTAGACACATCATTTAAGCGTAATAAAACCTCAGCATAGTTTAAATATGCTCTACCCAAACGCATTGCTACTTGGTGGTGATTTGTAAAAACAACAGCTTTATACCCTTCTATATCTTCATAAATACCTTTGCGTAAAAAATAACCAGAAATTGTAGATGCCTCTGTACCTTTTGTACTTTGAGCGTAATGCATATTACCACCTACTCTAGTAGTTACAGTGTTAGAAAAGAATTTAGAAGAATCTTGCACTATTGATGCATAAAAACGTGCATCTCTGTGTTCATTATAAATAGCTTCTGACAAAAAACCGCCAGTATTTAAATAGTCTTGATAGTAACTAGTTTGGTCCCACTTTTTGGCAACACCATCTGTATCAGCAACCAAATAATCATCTACTAAATCTGCAGAAGGCATACAGGTTGTCCACCCTAAAAACGATTCTTTTAACTGTGGTGTGCCTGTTGTTTTTGCAACCTCCATATTAGGCATTGTACGTTGCATAGGTGTTAATACACACAAAGTAGCATCTATATTAGAATACAGTCCTAAAATAATACCAGATGAATTTAAGCCAGTATCATAACTATTAAAAATAGACCCATAATCATCATCTAAAGCATAGCCTAAACCAAGTAAATCTTCACTAGCTTTTTTAGCTATTTTGTAATAATCGTCTTTACCAGTTTCTACATACGCTGCACCGTGCAAAGCTACTTCTGCTAAATATGCATATGCAGCACCTTTAGTTAAGCTACCTGGTTCTGCATTATTAGCCAATGGCAAATCTTCCGCTGCTTCTTGCAAATCTTTTATAATAAAATCATACGTTTCTTTAATGGTTTTAGAACGTGGTAACTTTAAATTGTCTTCTTCTGTTAACACCTTATCTACAATAACATACTTACCAAATAACCTTGCTTTAGAAAAGTACATTAAAGCACGTAGCATTTTACCTTGTGCAATTAAACCTGGTTTAGCAGATTCTTGTATTCCTTCTGATGCTGCTACTTTTTCTATAATTAAATTACAGTCTCTAATAACCTCAAAAGAATTTTGTTTTATAGGTGCTTTTTTACCCAATGGTGCATTACCATAAAAGTAATACGAGTTATTTTTAGCCCAACCAGCATCGTAAAACTGATCTATAAGATCTAATGCTATTTTGTTGTTTTTAACTAAAACCATATTGTCTGTAAAATCATCTACACCAGCGCCTCCACCTTTTGGGTCTGGATCTAATGGGTTTACCATTAGTTCTGGTATTACAGATGCGTAGGTATTATAAACAAAGCCTTGCGCTAAGTTATAATCGCTCCAAACATCTAGTTCTGTATACTTATCTAGCGGTTTAGTTTCTAAAAGATCATCATCACATGAAAAATTAGTAAAACCTAGTATAGCTATTATTATATATGTTGATATTTTCTTCATTGCTTACTTTTTTACGTTATTAAAATCCAACAGTTAAACCCAATGAGTATGTACGTTGTACTGGGTAACCGTAACCTACAATACCTGCATTGCCTTGTACTTGTTCTGGATCAAAAAAATCTTTTACTGGAGATACAGTAAACAAATTGGTTCCGTTTATAAACATTCTAAAGGTTGATAAGCCTTTTGCATCTGCTAACAATGTCTTTTTAAAATCGTACCCAAGCTGAAGGTTTTTAAGTCTAAAGTATTTTGCATTTTTTAAGAAATAGTCTGATGGGTTACTAATAATATCATTATTACCACCATTAACACCAACACTAGTTGTTGGTCTAGGATACAATGCATTTGGGTTATCTGGCGTCCAATAATCTAACTGGTACACATACGTTAACCTTTTGGCCTCTGCAGCTATAAAACGATCAAAACCAATGTACCTATCTCCTGTTCCTTGGAACAAACCAGACATAGACCAACCTTTGTATTTAAGTTTAAAATCTATACCGTAAGTTCCGTGTGGTATAGAAGATTTTCCTAGCAACCTTTTATCTTGCTCATCTACTTTACCATCTCCGTTAGAGTCTACATAACGTATATCTCCGCCTTGTGTTTGTGTAGAACCCAATAACCTAGGATTATTTATAAGGTCTTGACCACCTTGGTATAAACCATCTGTTTGGTAAACTGCACCACCTTGCCAGTAATCTGTACGGTGTGTTTGTCTTGTGTAAGGGTTGTATAAAGTAGCCTGGTCTTCTGTATCTAACTGTTCCCATAACTGATCAAAATACGAGTAATTGGCACCAACCTCATACTGAAAATCTGTTCCTTTACCACCTTTGTACCTTAAACCAAGCTCAAAACCTGCTCTACGCTGTGCAGAGTTAGACCTTACCTGTGGTAAATCTTTACCTAAAGGCTGAGAATACACATTTTTTGGACTTACTAAAAAGCCAGTAGTTTTATAATTAAAATATTCTATAGTACCGCTTAACTTATCACCCATTGATGAAAAATCTAAACCATAGTTAAAAGATTCTCTTGTATACCAAGTAAGCTCGTCTGGTTTTACCAAGTTACCTTCAGAATAACCATTTACTAAAGCATCACCAATAGTATAAGCACTTGCTTCTAAATTATAAACAGGAATATAACCAAACCTATTTACACCTTGTGTTACCCCTGTTTTACCGTAAGATGATCTTAGTTTTAAAGAATTTATTATGTTTTTTTCTTTAAGTGATTGCATAAAATCTTCCTCTGTAACATTCCACGCAAATGAAAATGCCGGAAAAAATCCCCAACGTTTCTTTTCTGAAAAATTATCGTTACCATCATAACGACCACTTAATTCTAAAATGTACTTATAATCATAATCGTACTTTAATCTAAAAACATAACCTGCATTGGCACCTTCTCTTTCACTACCATCATTATCTTTACCAATTGCTGGCCCTGCAAATAATTGGTCTACTGCTCCAGAAATATAATCTCTACGGGATGCTGCTAAGTTTGCTGCAAAATTACTAGCTCTGTTGTATACAAAAGTTGCATCTATACCGTGTACGCCAAAAGTACGACCGTAAGATATGCTTGTTTCTAAATAAGTACTGGTGTTGTAATATGAAGATTGACTTAATGCTGGTGCTTTTTGTGGTGCTATAGAACCGTCTTGCATATAAAGCGGTACATTATACTCCCATAATTTACCCCAACCATCACCATCTCTGTAGTTGGCCATTGCTCCAAGTTTTAAACCTTCTACACCAGGTACTTGCCACTTAAGACTTAACTGTGTGTTTATAAATTTATCTCTTGTTCTATTATAACCTGCATCCGGATCTATTAATGCTAATGGGTTGTCTCCGTTACCACCACCTGCAAGTGTACCGTCTAAATTATAACCTCTGTACAATGCACTTGTATTTTGGTTTACAGCGCGCCAAATACTAAACATTCCTGGGTAAGGCTCTTGGTATTTTTCTAAACTTGCATTTACATTTAAGCCTACTTCTAAACCTAGCTTTTCAAAATTAGAGGTTAGGTTACTTCTAATATTAAAACGCTCGTAGTTTACAACATCTTCTTTTAAAATTCCTCCTTGGTCTACATATCCTAAAGAAACAAAATAGTTTGCCTTTTCATTACCTCCATTTAAAGATAAATTATGGCGTTGCTCTGGTGCAAAATTCTTTAATGTTAAGTCTAACCAATTATTATCTGGGTAAGTATCTAAATCTGCATGCGTACGTATTGTTTCTAATTGTGCATCAGAATATGGTACTGGTAAACCTTCATAAGCACTTGCTCTATTTTGTACTTGTGCGTACTGGTAAGAGTTCATTTGCTCTGGTAAAATTGTAGGTTCACTAATTTGGTAGTTGTATGAGTAGTTGATATTCATTTTACCATCCTTACCTCTTTTTGTTGTAACCAACACAATACCATTACCTGCTCTAGAACCGTAAACGGCAGTTGCAGAAGCATCTTTTAAGAAACTAATAGATTCTATATCGTTTGAGTTAATGGCGTTAAAATCTTGTTCTCCTAAAATAACACCATCTATTACGTATAGTGGACTGCCACCACCACGAATAGATACAGACGGTGAAGCTCCTGGGCCACCTCCATTATTTTGTACAATAAGACCTGCAACTTGCCCTTGCAATGCCTCACCAACATTCATATACGGAGTTTGCTCTAACTTTTCTGTATCTAAGGTAGATACAGCGCCTACCATTTTTCTTTTGGTAGATGTACCGTAACCAATAATTACAACCTCATCTAACTGAGCAGCATCTAATTCTAATGACACATTTATAGCTGTTTGCCCGTTAATTGCAACCTCCTTAGTTTTAAAACCAATATAAGAGAATACTAAAGTAGTAGCGTCACTAGGCGCGCTAATACTATAGTTACCGTCAAAATCTGATACAACACCTATGGTTGTACCCTTTACTAACACATTAGCCCCTAACAATGGCATACCATCATCTGTAGAACTAATAACACCTGTTATGGTTGTTTTTTGCCCATAAGCACTAATACCAACCAACAACAGCAACACATAAAGTGGCAGCTTCCACTTTGTAGCGTTTTTGAGTTTGTTTTTTTTCATTTTTAAGTTTTAGTTGTTTTTAAAATTAAACATCTATTAACACATATTGTTAATTTGATGTTATTTCTAATATCGAAGGTATTGACTTTCTATTTTTTTTTGTATTCAATGGTAAATAATATGTGCATATTAGTACAAAAGACTGTTTACTAGATAATTAAAACAAAAATCCAATTATAAATACGGTATTATTAGCTATAAGAAAGTGAGTATAAAAAGAGTACTATGTACTGCGTACTATTGTTTTTTTGGCATAAAATAAAACGGTTACCCCTATAGATACCAGTATACCTATACTATATGACAAGGTGTAGTTTAACATAAAACCTTCTGGTGCTACCAATATATATGTAGTTACTACGGCAGACATAAATGCGGCAGGTAAAATTATAAACCACGCTTTTTTACCCTTATTTTTCATATATACTGCTGCTGCCCATAAAACTATAGTTGCCATTACCTGATTAGACCAACCAAAATAACGCCAAATAATAGCAAAATCTACCTTAGTAAGTACCACAGCAATAACAAAAAGCGGAATGGTAACTAATAATCTTTTAGACAGTTTAGATTGATTTATTTTAAATGAATCTGCAATTGTTAAGCGTGCACTTCTAAAGGCTGTATCACCAGATGTTATTGGTGCTGCTACTACTCCAAATACAGCTAAAATACCACCTACTTTACCCAACATAGTATTGCATATTATATTTACCACCCAAGCAGCATTATGGCCATCTTGTGCCATTGTCTCTCCCAACTGGCTAACACCACCAAAAAACGACATTGCTACTGCTGCCCAAATTAAGGCTATAATACCCTCTGTAACCATTGCACCAGCAAATACCTTTTTTCCATCTGCTTCATTAGAAATACAACGAGCCATTAAAGGCGATTGTGTTGCATGAAAACCAGATATTGCTCCGCACGCAATAGTAACAAACACTAACGGAAATACAGGAAATATATCTGGATCTGAGTGCATATTTTGTAAAGTGGCAAAACTAATTTCTGGAATGGTAAAATCTTGAAAAATTAATGCTCCAAATAAACCAAAAGCCATAAGTAATAAAGATAACCCAAACAATGGGTATACTTTACCAATAAGCTTGTCTATAGGTATCATAGTTGCTAAAATGTAGTATAAAAATATAATTATAACCATTGTAGATGCGCTAACACCTGTAAGCTCTTGCAATATACTTGCTGGTCCTTTTACAAAAACAACGCCTACTAAAACTAGCAGTACCACGGCAAAAATTCTCATAAAATGTTTAACGCCATTGCCCAAATACTTGCCTACTATTTCTGGTATACTTTGTCCGCCATGACGTATAGACAACATTCCGGAAAAGTAATCATGTACTACGCCTCCAAAAATACACCCAAAGGTAATCCACAAAAAAGCTACCGGTCCCCAAAGTGCACCAGATATAGCACCAAAAATAGGACCTAAACCTGCTATATTTAAAAACTGAATTAAAAATATTTTACCTAGTTTTAGCGGTACAAAATCTACACCATCTTCCTTTGTTATTGCTGGTGTTTTACGGTTTACATCTATGCCAAATTGTTTTTCTACATAGCTACCATATATAAAATAACCAAGTACTAAAATTACTACACAAATTACAAAAGAGATCATACTGGTTTTTTAAAGTTGATTTTTATGTTTTTTGGCAAAGCTGGCAAGTATATTTTTTTGTGATGCAGTTAAGTTCTTATCTTGTAAAAACCAATAAACGTTTCTGGATATTAGAATATCTTTTTGCAATAATGGCATTAATTTGTTTAAGACTTGCTTACTTACAGCAGCATTGTTTTTTTGCAATAAACGTAAAAATAAAGACATTTCTTGGTACGTTACCTTTGATGATAAAATTAAGCTTACATCTGCTAAATATGTGCTACTTAACTCTAAATTAGAATGCAATAATGAGTTTAGCACTGCAATTTTAAGCTTAGAATTGCCTTTTGTTATAAATGTTTTTAATATAGATAAGTATACTGAAGAATTGTTTTTTTCTAGATATTGAACAGAAGAACGAATTAACTGATCATTAACTAATGTTTGTTTTTTTACAGCTTCTACTACGTCTTTTTTATAGATTTTCTGATTCTCTAGCTGAGTTATAGCAAACAATTGTTTTTGAAGGTTACCACTATTTAAATAAGCAACATATTCCTTGCTTGAAAAATTAGAAGCTGTTACCTCTTTTATTTTTTCTACTACTGCGCCATGTGCCCAATGCCAAAGCGTATAACACGTTAAAGAAGCACCATCTACCGTGTCTTCTTTATTTAGCTCTAACAAAGTTTCACCAGCAACAGCATCTACAATATCGTGAGATTTTACAGTGGTTAAAATTTCATCAATTCTAATACTCTTAAAAGGCGAGTCACCGTCTAAAAGTATTTTTTGTGTTTTAATATAATCCTCTTCTGTGTATGGCTCTCCTTCATACTTTTCTAAGGCTACACCTTTTGCTAATTCATATTTTTGATACTCGCCAATGGTGTTCCAAATAATACGCACAGGAACAATTTTACACAGATTCTCATAACAAATTACAGATTCTACATCCATATAATAAGATACTGCTAAGTTATTTTTGCCTTTTACTTCTACAAGTACTGCATCTTCAATATTATTTTGTCCTTTACCAGGGTGGTGAACTTTTATATGGTGCTTTATTTCGTTTTTAGACTGTATTAAATGCCTTTTAGCACTTTTATCAGTAAATAAAAGTGCTAAAAAAACAACTGTAATTATGTAGGTATATCGTATAAACATTAATAACAACGAACTTCAAAAAGTTTAATATTAGGATCACCATACGTATCATTAAAAGTAACACGTATTGCATTGGTTTTTAATGTACTGAAATTAACTTTTACCAAGCGTGTTCTGTTGTCTTTAACTTCTGCAATGGTTTTCCAACTCCCTTTTTCTCTTGCTTCAATTTTAAAAGATTTTACCAATTCTGGTGGTACACCAATAACCTGACCTTTATTCTTTGCCGGATTTTTGTGCATCATCATTTTACGTTGCAAATTGGTATCAAACTTAAACTCTACGCTAGACAATTCTATATTCTTTTTCCACTCTAACTGTAATTCTGCTTGTAAACCGTCTGCTTGCCAATGGTGTATTTTTTCTACCTCATCTCTACCAACACCATCTACTAAGTTTTTTACATCACCAGAAATTGTAGAAGAACCAAAAATTGCACTTGCTAATTTAGCCTTATCGTTTTTATCATTTGCTGGTCTGTTTGGCAGGTAAGAGTCATCTCTTAACAACTGTTCTTGCAAGTCGTTTATGTACTTTTTACCTATTTCTCTAGGTGTAACTTTATGTTGTACACACAATGCAGAGGCCGTACCTACTGCTTGCCCCATTAATGCACAAGTAGCAATAATACGTGATGATGATAACGCCATATGTGATACACTAACATTACGACCAGCCATCATTAAATTACTTACATTTTTAGAGTATAAACAACGAAAAGGAATCTCATAAACTTGCTTAAACCTAGAATGAAAATAACTAGCTGGCTCGGTTAAATTCTCTATTCCTCCAGGGCAATGCTCATCTAAAGACCAGCCACCATAGGCAACAGTATCATTAAAGTGGCGGTATTCTTCCATATCTGGTTGCGTTAAAATATAATCTCCCATAAACCTGCGAGATTCTCTACGCCCTGGCACAGAACCTATCCAATCTAAAGCTATATTTTCTGCTTCAGGAAAATTACCCGAATTTTTTATATGATCCCAAACACCATAAAAACGCGCTAGCAGTTTGTGTTTTATTTCTTCTCTTTCTCCAATAATATCATTATTGCTACCAATTTCTACCCACCAAAAGCCTTCTTTAACTTGTTTAATTTTACGGTGCTTGTCTTTAAAAGCAGTCTCGGCATCAAAAGGAATTGCATATGCTGGCGGATTAAATTTTATAGGTCTACCCATATCCTTAGTCACCATCATAATACAATCTCCCATTACCCAATTATCTGGCACATCTGGGGCAAAAGATTCTCCAAATTCCTCTTTGCCTTCTCTACCAATTCTGTACTCTGCACCTGCCATAGCAGCCATTAAACCATCACCAGAAGAATCTATAAATACATCTGCATTAAATGTATATGCCATTTCTGTTGTGGTTTGCCTAGCAAAAACAGATTTTATTTTATCGCCATCTTTAACTACATCATAAGCTTGTGTATTTAAAAACAACTCTAAATTCTTTTCTCTTTTAACAAAGTCATAAAGTACATGATCCCAAACAGGGTAAGATTCTTGTTCATTAAAGTACCAGTTTTCAATAAGCATTTCTTCTAAAACACCCGTTTCTCTTTCTACAATATGTTTATTTTTTAAGCTCTGTACACCGTTTACAGTTACTCTAATTTCACTAGAAGCATTACCACCAAGTACTGGCCTGTCTTGTATTAAAACTGTTTTATTACCCATTCTAGCAGAAGATACTGCTGCACAAATACCTGCCATACCTGCACCTACTACAACCACATCTGCTGTAATTGTTTTTTTTCTATTTAAATGAAATTGTTGTCCGTTTGCATCTGTATTCCAATTAGGAGCAGCTACATCTTCTGTGTTTGATGTTTGTGCTGTTAGTTCTCCTACTATTGGTAACATACTAGCTGCTAATACTCCTTTTGTACTTGTTTTAAAAAACTTTCTTCTTTCCATTATATAATGCTAAAATGTTGGTCTGTATTATTTACAGGAACAAATTACTAGTTCTTATAAAAAGAAATGTTTTGGTGCGTAATTATAATGTAGTTATGCGTACCAATTGTTAATATACAAGCGCTAATTACCATTTATCTTTATTATTTTTACCTAAATTTTTTAGTATGACAAAGACATTGGTTGCCATTAATGATTGGAATAGAAAAGATCATTATAATTTTTTTTCTAAGTTTGATGAGCCTTTTTTTGGTATTACTGTTACCATAGATTGTACTATAGCATACAAAAAAGCAAAAGAACAAAACACGTCTTTTTTTCTTTATTATTTATACCGTGCATTAGAAGCTGCAAACCAAATTGAAAATTTTAAATATAGAATTATAGATGATAAGGTGTATTTATTTGATACTATAAACGCATCACCAACCATAAGTAGACCAGACAATACTTTTGGTTTTTCTTTTGTAAATTATAATAAAGATGAAATTACTTTTAGAAATAACGCTTTAAAAGTGATAAAGCAGGTGCAAGAATCTACAAGCTTATTTCCTGGTGAAGATGACAAAATTAACGTAATACATTTTTCTGCTTTACCGTGGTTAAACTTTAGTAGTATGTCTCATGCAAGAAACTACAAATATCCAGACAGTTGCCCTAAAATATCTTTTGGAAAAATAATAACTACAGACAATACAAAAACAATGTCTGTCTCTATACACGCGCATCATGGCCTAGTAGATGGCTACCACGTTGGTCTTTTTGTAGATAAGTTTCAGGCTTTATTAAACAAATAAAAATCCTTGTTATCACATTTTACTGCGCTAACAAGGATGTATTACTTATTTGTATGTAAAAGTATTTTAAAAATCTAAAACCGAATTTGGAGGTAATGGCACCTTATTTTGTTTACGCCATTGTACTAATTCTGCTAACATTGTATTGGCAATGTCTTTATAAGAATCTACTAAGTTAGTAGACTCAGACGGATCATCATTTAAGTTGTACAACTCTAACTTACCATCTGCTAAAAACTGAATTAACTTGTAGTTGTTTTTTCTGATTACAGAACAAGTACCGTGTTTCCATTGGCTAGCCAAATGCCAAAATAAAGGACGATTTGTAAATTGCTCATCATCTTTAGTAAAAATTGGAGTAATAGAATTACCATCTAACTCACCGCTATAATTTTTTATACCAGCGACATCTAAAAACGTAGGAAAAAAATCTAACGCAGTTATGGCTTCTTTACTTCTTCTTGCCTGTACTTTACCTGGCCAGTTTACCAAAGCAGGTACTTTTATTCCGCCTTCATAAATATAACCTTTAGCACCACGTAGTAAATCGTTTTTACTTTGTCCGCCATTATACCCGTTATCTGATGTTAAAATTATCATTGTATTTTCTCTAAGGCCATTATCATCCAAGTATTCTACAATTCTGGCAACGTTATCGTCTACAGATTCTACCATAGATGCATAACCAGCATAGTGTTCTTTTCTTTTTACTTTAGCTGCAATACCTTGCCCTGTAACAGAATCTACCTCTTTATTTAGGTATTTTTGATACAACTCTTCATTACGTTTTCTAACAGGTGCGTGCACTGCATAATAATCTAAATTTATAAAGAAAGGCTCATTTTTATGATCTCCAATAAACTCAATAGCTTCATCTGTTAACCTGTCTGTAAGCCATTCATCTGTTGGTTTTTGTTCTATAAACGGATTACTAAATGGTGCTATATAACCACCACCTACGCTTTTATATCCGCCAGGTTCCAAAGCAGGATCTCCACGGTAAGTACCCGCTACATTTTTTATAAAACCACGACCTTCTGGGTAGTACTGCTGTATTTCTGGTGTTTTATGTTTTGCCACCCAACTATAATCTCCCGGATCTGGTTGAGTAAGTTTCTGTTGTATAGGAAACGTCATTGCTCTTTCCTTTTCTGGATAAGGACCAACAATATGCCATTTACCAATGTGTATTGCCTTGTAGCCAGCATCTGCTAATGGTTCTGCAAAAATGGTATGCTCCTTACCAACTGTCCACCTAGAAAAAATATTTTCTTCTGCAGTACCTTTTTCTAAAACTGGTACAGTATAAACACCAGTTCTAAAAGACTGTTTACCTGTAAAAATTGCAGTTCTAGATGGTGAACACGTTGGGTACATATAGGCATTATCTAACACCAAACTTTCTTTTGCCAAGGCATCTAAATTTGGAGTTTCATAATAGTTAGATCCGTTAAAACCAACATCTGCATACCCTAGATCATCAACCAAAATAAAAACAATATTTGGCTTTTTACTTTCTGGTTGTTGTGCTACCTCTTTACCTTTAGCTTCTGGTTTTTCTTTGCAAGAAAAAGCTAAAAAAGCAATAAAAAAACAGGCTACAATGGGATGTCTAAAAACATTTTTTTTTAAATGTATCTCTATCATATATTATTTTAATTTAAATTGATCATATTCAGGATTTACTTTAGCATCTTTAAACCTTGGTCTATCCTTCCATAAATCATAGGTTGCTTTTAACTGTTTAACATCTTCTGGGTATTGCCCTTTATCGTCTGTATTTTGTATCCAATTTTCTAATTCAGTTCTGTGCTCTGCAAGAACAGCTGCGTATTCTAATTTTTCAGCTAAATTATTCATCTGGTTCGGATCCTGTTTTAAATTATACAACTCTTCCTTTGGGCGTATACCAAACCAATGTTCTTCTTGATATGGGGTTAATTTACCTTCTTGATGTAATTTTTTAAAATCTTTTACTATTGGTTTATTATCTCTATAACCCGCTTGTAACATTGGTCTTTCTGGGAAATAATTACGAATATATCTAAAGTCTTTAGATACTACGGTTCTTATCCTATCTATAGTATAATCACATCTATCTCTTGCTCCAATAACATATTCTGGGGCATTGTAATCTTTTGCTAATAAATCTTGCCCATCCAAATATTTTGGCAAAGAAACTCCTCCCATAGCAAGGGTAGTTGCAGATACATCTAAAAGTGAAACTAAGTCATTACTAACTGTACCAGCATGTATTGCAGGATGATTACCTTTAATCATTAATGGTACTAGCATTCCGCCTTCGTAACAAAATTGTTTATGACGTAAAGAAGAATTACTTCCATGATCGGAAAAGAAAAATATAATTGTATTCTCTAATTCTCCATCTTTTTCCAACTGTTTTAAAATCTTTTCTACAGTAACATCAGATCCCCTATTGGCATTATAATGTTCTGTCCAAGCTTTTCTCTGCGATGGAATATCTGGAAAATAAGGCGGTAGAGGTACATCATTATCTGCCAGCTTTTCACCATCGCGCACATATTTAGCATCTTTTTTTCCTCCCATTATTTGTACCTGTCCAAACCATGGTTGGTTTTTATCTTTTCTTGCACTCCAAACTCCATCGGTAACAGACATATAATTAACTGCTTTGTTTCCTTGCCAGCCGTTCATTCCTGGTTTATAATCCTTTTCATTACCTACTGCATACAAGGCTTTACGATTGTAATGAAAATTATAATCGTCTTTACCAGAATTAAAAACAAAATATCCAGCATCTTTCATTAACTCCGGAATAGTCTTCATTCCTTCTGGTAAATTAATTCTAAGTTCTTCTGGTACAACTTCTCCATCGGTAGTTCTGCTAGATCTATGGTTATGTGTTCCTGTAGTTGTTTGCATAACACCAGTAATTAAGGCAGATCTACTTGCAGAACATACTGGAGCTGTGGCATATGCACGAGTAAATAATACTCCGTCTTTTGCAAATTTATCTATTACAGGTGTATGTCCAATATTAATAGAATCGCCATAACACCCCATAAATGGAGACAAGTCTTCTGCAACTATCCAAAGTATATTTGGTTTTTTTACAGCAATCTGCTCTTTAGATTTGCATCCAAATAAACATATAAACCCTAATAAATAAAGTGATAAAATTATTTTTTTCATTTTTTCTATTTTCTTATTTATTTAATTTTATAATTTTTCTACCAAAAGCAATGCCTAAACGTTTTTGCCCTTCTGTGTTATAATGTACATTATCTGCGTGTTTAGGGTAGTCTTTCCATTTTCTGTTTGTGGTTGTTTTTAAAAGAACAGCATTATTGTTTTCTTTACAAAAATCTATCATTGCTTGTCTAACCATTTCTGGACCTTCTTTAAATCTGCCATAGGTAGAGTTAATTTGCCCTATAACAAAGGGCAATTTTTCTAAGTTTAAATCTCTTTTATAAGCATTGTGTAACTTTTTTAAGTTTGCTTTATAACTCCTTGCAGCAACCTCTTTAGCAGCATCATTCTCACCTTGCATCCAACACAAACTTAGGATCTTGCATGCCTTACCTTCATTTTTAAGTAGACTAATGTTTTCTTTAATATCTTGTATATGGGCACTGTATAATTTTAGATGATGCTTCTTTTCTCCTTTTTCTACAGCTTCAGATTTTTTAAGGGTCCAGTTAGGACTCCAAGCACCATACAGTGCAGTGCCGCCCATAGACCTTTTTACTAATAAAAATTCTTGGTCTGGATACTTTTCTGCTAAGTTTACTCCTAGTAATAACTCTGGTCCAAATCGGTTTTTAAAATTATATTTTTCACTAGGTGTATTATTGTAATAAGATAGTGGTTTTGCCTCCTCACCATTAAAACTTAAGCGTACCGTATTAGATGCAACTTCTATTTGTTTTTTAATTTTAGGACTTAATTCATCATAATTACCAGCACCTGCCATATTAGATTGTCCTGCTAATAAAACAATATTTACTTTATTTTGGGCAGATACGGCACTAATGCATAAAATACACATTACCAGCAACTTAAAATTATTTCTCACTCTAAACATATAATTTATTTTACTTCTGAGACTTGAACATAAAAAACTTCGTAAGGCTTTAAAACAGGAGCAGAACTAACTGGTATTCCCTTTAACAAATCTTTACAAACAACGCCTTTTTTAGCACCCTTAAAATCAATTTTTAAAGTTGCGTCTGTTTTACCAAGGTTTACCACAGATAGGATATATGCTCCTTTTTTGTTCCTTATCACTTTCCAAACACAACCTTTAACTCCCAATTTATTAGTTTCTGTAACCAATATTTTTGGCAACAAATCTTTATTGTTTAAAAAATTCATTGCAGAGGAATTAACATCATTTAAAGAATTGCAAAGTATTAGAGTACCGTTGCTCTTTTTTAATTTAGGAATAGCCTTACCATACTCATCTTTGTTTAAACTAACTTTATCTGTAATTATAACACCACCATTATCTAAATAGTTTTGTAATGCTTTTTGCTCTTCTAGAGTGATAAATTGTGTTTTACTTACCAAAATTGCATCCCAGTTAGCTGCATTTTGTTTTTTAAGAATGTCTTTTGTTGCAAAGCCAAGTGGCGTACCGTTAAAATGAAGCGACTCGTAAAGCTCAAAAACATCATCCATATGATGCTCTTTATTTATTGCTGAAGATTTAGAATAAAAAATACGCAACGGCTTTCTTTGGCGTTGCATGCCCATAATATAATCTGAGTACGCATTTAAATCTATTAATGTAGTTGCAACCTCATTTGTTATTCTTGGTTGTTGATTATTGCTACCCGCGTAGCCTTTGTCATTTGTTGCTTTTTTTGATATGGCACCATTTGCTTCTCTAGGCCAATACCATATTTGACTAGCCGTCATCCCGTAGGTATGCGCTAACCAAAAAGTAGCTCTAGCATATTTAGGATCCTGGTATAAGTTTCTTGACTTTGTAGTAGACAAATAATGTAATTCTGAATTAAAATTTAGTTTAGACGGACTCACAGATTTTATAAAATCAAACCCCATACAAAGCTCTCTCCAGTTAAGCGCATAATGGTCTTCCCATTCTTCTTTTGGTCCCCACATATGATTATTTTCCGCTCCAGAATCGTTACCAATAATTCCACTTAAATCTGTTAACGCTTCTAAGTCTATACCATGAACTCTTTTATTATCTGTCCATAAATTGGGCATAATTTTTAAATGCACTTTTGCTGCTGCATCATACTTTAAAATTTCTTCCTTTAAAAAAGTATACCATTCTGTAACCCTATGCATATTAAACAAAGACCAATCATACCACATAGGTGTACCACGTAAACTAGTATCTATTGGTATTTGTATGGTTACAGCATTAAAATCTTTAAAATTAGTTTGCCATAAGTTGTTTAATTTATCAATAGAAATATGCTTTTTTTGCAACCATACTCTAAATTTATCTATTGTATAAGAAGAAACTGGTCCCGAAGCCCAAGCTAGTTTATCTCCTGTTTTTTGGGTAAAAAAATGAGGCTCATTACACAGCATATACCCTAAACCAGAGTAGTTTTTACCTGCTGTAATTGGGACAATACCACTTAATAATTTTTGCTGTATTTCTTTAGCCCCTGGGTTATCTATATCATATGCCGTATATGTATTAGTACGCATTACAAAATCTTCTCCGTATTTTGTTTTAGCCCAATTAGGTGTGGTTTTATGATTTAAAAATATAAAACCTAAACTACCAGTTGGTTTAGCAACCAACTCTTTCATTTTTGGTAAGCTTATTGTACCATCTTCTTTAGTTACATAAGACGGAGTTATAAAAAAACCGTCTTGGTTTCCGTGGTATTCATTTAGTTCTGCTGTATTTGGTTTCCAAGTATAGTCCGCTAAAAAAACAGGTTTATTATTAAAAAGCAATTCATCTTTATCCACTTTTACATTAGACCAATCTACTTTTGGGCTAGCAGTCCTAAATACTTTTTTATCTAAAAGTAACTTTATATAACTTATAGATTCGTCTAGCATTTTAATAACATCATTACGCTCAAAGTTTGGTAAATCTTTTGCCATTTCTTCGGCTTTGTCTGCGTAAATTTTAACTAGTGAAAATGCTTTTTCATTTGCCTTTATATGTTGCTCATCCCAATTGGCATATTTTAAAAATATTTCTGCTGTTCTTATGGTAGTATCTTCTTTTAAAACATCTATACCTTTCTTTTTTGCTTTATTACGCAACTTTTTAAGGGTTGCTATTTTAGTTTTTGCAACCTCTTCTAAGCTTTGCGCTTGTAGTAAAAAAGAAAACAAGCAAAAAAACACTATTAATATGCTATTTCTATTTTTCATATTTAAAGCCTTTATTTTTCTTTACTTTTAATGTTTTTTGTGATGTTTTATCTGCCTGTATACCATTAGTTACAGTACCATTGTATGTATTATTATCAATTTCTACATTGTTACAATTTATCAGATCAAACAAATAAGCATTAGGAAATTGTGATTTAAAAGTAGTTGTTTGCTTTATGGTATTTTTAGATATTTTTAAACCATCTACACGGTCTGCCCAAATAATACGATTACCAAACGTCTCTATAGTATTGTTTTCAAAAACAATGTTTCTATCATATAAATTAGTGGCACTAAATGTTTTTCCTAATCTTGGTGAGACTTTTAAAATTGCGTGTTCAGATCCTGCATAAGCACAGTCTACAAAGTAATTATTTCTAATAATTACGTCCTCTACATTACCAGACTCAAACCAATAAAAAGTTTCTCCACGTAGCATAATAGAAGACATCATAGATGATAAATTGTTATTTTCTATTACTATTTTTTTAGGAGTTTTAATAATTATATTTCTTGCTCTATGGTCTTGTATAGTATTACCACGCATTGTAAAACTAGGATTCCAGGTCTTGTTTTCTAAAATATCGCCAATTTTAAGATCTGTAGCTATATCATTTTTAAAAGTAAGGTCTGTGTAATGGTCGTTAATTACCTTAACTGCAGTAACTGTATTTATTTCTTTTCTAGCAGGACTTGGTGCTTTTATAAACCAAACCTCATCTCCTACTACTGCAAATTTAAATCCGTATTGCT
Source organism: Cellulophaga sp. (assembly GCF_039943695.1). Lineage (NCBI taxonomy): Bacteria > Pseudomonadati > Bacteroidota > Flavobacteriia > Flavobacteriales > Flavobacteriaceae > Cellulophaga > Cellulophaga sp. The sequence continues at coordinate 28,494 of NZ_JBDVAA010000177.1, forward strand.
GGTTGTGTTTTAATGCTACACGTACTGTTTTTGTATCTAATATTTTATTTACCTCTACATACGTTCCGTGTACATTTGTACCATCATCATACATACCTTCAAAACGGCAATTTTCAATAAGTATATCTCCTTTACAATTTGCAAAATGAGTAGCATCTGCTACAATAGACATAACACGGTCAGAGCCTTCTTCTATATAAATACCACTGTTTATTATTTTGATATTTTCTGATCTCTCAAACAAAAAACCCATTCCTAAAGCGTGATGAATTACTACATTATTAAAAACAATATCTTTAGAATTACGAGCTAAAAATGCAGGTGCATAACGGTTGTTTTTTTTATCCCCTTTAGATTGAAGAACACTACCTACTCTTGGAAATTTCTTTAAATTATATTGATAAAA
>NZ_JBDVAA010000178.1:0-3901 GCF_039943695.1 Cellulophaga sp.
GGTTCATTTGTGTCGTCATCACTATCGCAACTTACTACAAGAGCTGTTGCCATAAATAATAATAGTAACTTTTTCATATTTTAGAGTTTTTAAGATTATGAGACAAATTAACGGGTTGTTTTTAACGATGAAATCACAAAAAAGTAAACTTTACAGCCAATATTGTAAGGTATTTGTGATAAATTCTACCTTACAGTAGTCACAAAGCGTTAAAAGCCTTAATTTCATTGACATTATAAACTTTTTAAGTTTGTGATAGCTTTGTGATATATATTAACTTCTTTGCAACCATATTATGAAACAGATTTTAATTATAGAAGACGATCCAGAAATTATACAATTACTGGAAATACATTTAACAGATATGGTATATACCACAACTAAAGCTATGGACGGTGAAACTGGTCTAAATTTAGCTTTAGAAAATGATTATGACCTTATTTTATTAGATCTTACATTACCTATTATGGACGGTATTGAGGTTTGTAAAAAACTAAGAACTAAAAAGAATACTCCTGTTATAATGCTTACTGCTAAGTCTGAAGAAATAGACCGTGTATTAGGATTAGAAATTGGTGCAGATGACTATTTAACTAAACCTTTTAGCATACGAGAATTACTTGCTCGTATTAAAGCTGTTTTACGTAGGTCTGATGCTCCTAAAATAGAAGAAAACAACTCTACTACCTTAAATTTTGAAGGTCTTTTTATAGATATTGATAAACGTAAAGTACTACATAACAAGCAAAAGATAGAGCTATCTCCAAAAGAGTTTGAGTTATTAGTTTTAATGGCTTCTAACCCAGGAAGAAATTACTCTAGAACAGAACTGTTAAACATTATTTGGGGTTATAATTTTGAAGGTTATGAGCATACTGTAAACTCACATATAAACAGGTTGCGTGCTAAAATAGAATCTAGTATGGCTAACCCTATGTATATACTTACCACTTGGGGAGTTGGCTATAAATTTAATGAAGAAATATAACTATGGGAACATCTAAAAAAGTCCTTGGCACTAAGCTGATAAAAAAATTGTGGATTGCCTTTATTCTCATTATCATATTAATGGGAGCCTGTTACATACTTATAACTGGGTACTTTGCTAATAAATACAATGAAGCTACAATACAAAAAGTAAACGCAAAAGTAGCTAACCACCTTATTGAAGAAAAGTTTAAAGATGCTTCTCCTTTTTTAGAAGATGGTAGTGTAAATAAACCATTGTTTGGGGACTTAATGCATGATATGATGGCGGTTAACCGTAGTATAGAAGTGTATTTACTAGACAATGCAGGCTCTGTATTATATTCTGTTGTTTTAAAACATGATGCCAATGAGCCTATTAAGCACGTATCACTAGATCCTATTAAAGAATTTATAAAAGCAGACGGACAAAAGTATATTCTGGGTGATGATCCTAGAAATACAGAAGAACAAAAAATATTTTCTGCCGCACCTTATAAAAGCGGAGATAAAGAAGGTTACATATATATTATTCTTGCAGGTCAAGAGTTTCAGGCTATAAGTAATAGTTTGTTATCTCAATATTTTATGAAGTTAGGGCTTGGTGCTACCCTACTGACTATGCTTTTTGCTGCATTATTAGGCCTACTAAGTATTTGGTTTTTAACTAAAAACTTACGTGTAATGATTAGTACTGTAAATAAATTTCAGGAAGGAGACCGTACTGCACGTATCAAAGACACCAAAAAATCTGATATTGAAGTTCTTGCAAACTCTTTTAATGATATGGCAGATACTATTGTTAGTAATATTGATAAAATACAGTCTGTAGATACATTACGTAGAGAATTAATAGCTAATGTATCACATGATTTAAGAACACCACTTGCTATTTTAAAAGGATATGTAGAAACGCTTCAAATTAAAAAAGATACACTTACAGAAATTCAGAAAGATGAGTATTTACAAATTACTCATAACAACATAGACAGATTATCAAACTTAATAAACCAATTATTTGAGTATTCTAAGTTAGAGTCTGAACAGGTTACACCTGTAAAAGAACCCTTTTCTATAACAGAACTGTCTTATGACTTAATTGAAAAATTTAAGGTAATAGCTGAAAAGAAACAAATTGTTTTAGAAATGGATGCTTCTAATGAAAACAACCTTGTATATGCAGATGTTAGTATGGTAGAACGTGCATTACAAAACTTGCTAGAAAATGCTATTAAATATACTGAACCAAACGGAAAAGTAACATTAGCAATTAAAAAGCAAGCTAAAAAAGTAGAGATTAATATTACAGATACTGGTGCAGGAATACCAATTAACGAGCAACCTTATATTTTTGATCGTTACAAGCAGCTAGACAAGTCTGAAAAGAAAAGAGGCGCTGGCTTAGGTTTAGCCATAGTTAAGAAAATAATGGAAATGCATGACACCACTATTACTGTACTTAGCAAACCCAAAGAAGGCAGCACCTTTAGTTTTACATTACCTGTGCACTAATGTCTATCTTTTAATACTTTAACAATATCGTTTAATTTAAAGCCTTTTGCTTGTAATAAAATTAAGTAATGAAATAGTAGATCTGCACTTTCTTCTTTAAATAAGTGGTCATCACTATCTTTTGCTTCAATAACTACTTCTACGGCTTCTTCCCCAACTTTTTGGGCAACTTTGTTAATTCCCTTTCTGTAAAGAGAGGCTACATAGCTGTCTTTATTTTCTGGGTTTTCTTTACGGTCTGTAATAATATCTTCAAGCTCAGTTAAAAAACCATAATTGCTTGTATTATCGCCATTCCAACATGTATCAGAACCAGTATGGCACGTTGGTCCTACAGGGTTTGCTGTAATTAATAAGGTATCGTTATCACAATCTACCTTTATATCAACTAAATTTAAAAAGTTACCACTTTCTTCTCCTTTAGTCCATAAACGATTTTTGCTTCTACTATAAAACGTAACTGTTTTTGTTTCATTAGTCTTGTCTACAGCTTCTTTATTCATATAACCAAGCATTAAAACTGTTTTGGTAGTTGCATCTTGTACAACAGCAGGTACTAGACCATCTGTACTTTTTGTAAAATCTATTGTCATTTTATTCGTTTTACTATTGATATTATAATCTAACTGGTATGCCGTTAGTTTTTAATTCTTCTTTTAAATCTTTTATTTCTATTTCTTTAAAGTGAAAAACACTTGCTGCCAATGCCGCATCTGCTTTACCGTCTATAAAAGTATCAGTAAAATGCTGAATAGAACCAGCACCACCTGAAGCTATAATAGGAATATTTAATTCGGTTGATAATTTAGCTAATGCTTCATTTGCAAAACCATCTTTGGTACCATCATTATCCATAGAAGTAAACAAAATTTCTCCTGCTCCTCTTTCTTCTACCTCTTTAGCCCAATCAAATAAATTAAGTTCTGTTGGTACTTTACCACCAACTAAATGTACAATCCAGTTGCCATCTATATTTTTTGCATCTATTGCCACAACAACACACTGAGAGCCAAATTTGGCTGCCAAATCGTTTATTAATTGCGGATTTTTAACTGCAGATGAATTAATAGATACCTTATCTGCACCATTTTGCAACAATATATCTACGTCTTCAATTGATGAAATACCACCACCAACAGTAAAAGGAATATTTACTTTTTCTGCAACACGCAATACTAAATCTGCTAATGTTTTTCTACGCTCTTCTGTAGCAGATATATCTAAAAATACAAGCTCATCTGCTCCTGTTTGCGCATATATTTCTGCTAGTTCTACTGGGTCACCAGCATCTCGTAAATCTACAAAATTGACTCCTTTTACGGTGCGTCCGTTTTTAATATCTAAACAAGGTATTATTCTTTTTGTTAACATAGTTTTTATTCAAATTCCTTATTTATTTAATATAAATTCTTCTAACTGTTTC
>NZ_JBDVAA010000179.1:0-7220 GCF_039943695.1 Cellulophaga sp.
TTAAGGACTTAGGTTTTTGCCTAAGTATGGAGAAAATTTCAAAAAAGTAGTTTTTTGATGCTTTCTCTTTTTTTTTATACTAGTCGAAACTAAAGAGGAACTGTAACATTTTAAAAATTAATTTTAATTAAAAAAACAAATTATTATGGGATCATTTAGAGCAGATTTTAGTTTCGGTGGTAAAGTATTTGATGTACTTTATTCTGATTATGAATTTAGTAGAAATACAGATTCTAAAGGTAAGCCATCTTCTAACGTAACTGGTGGTAGAGTTGAATTAGTTATAGAGTCTACAGAAGATACTTCTGTTATTGAAGCTATGGTTAACAGTCAGTTTAAACCTGTTGAAGGTAAAATTACTTTTAAGAAAACAGACGAGGATGCTAAAATGAAAGAAGTTGAGTTTAAAAACGCTTACATCGTTCATTTTAAAGAAACATTAGACGTTAATAATGACGTACCTATGACTATTAAAGTTACTTTCTCTGCTGAGGAAATTAACGTTGGTACAGCTTCTTTATTAAACCGTTGGCCAAGATCATAAAACTACTAAACACATACTAGTTGTTTAGACATGTTTATACTATTAAAGCCTTCAAGTGTCATAATTTGAAGGCTTTTTTATCCTTTTTCAAAATACCACATATGGTGTATTAGTTACACACAAACCAATACATCTAAAAAATAAAACAAACCTAGTAAAACTAATCTCTTTACTGCTTTGTTTAAAATAACATTAAAATTAGGCCTCTAGGTTTCTAAATTTACCACAAGGCTTATATAGTACCTACAAACATAAAGTTATGACACCAGAAAATAAGCAAATTAGTATTAACGGTAAATTTATTAGTGGTTACAAACACATTACCATAGCTCAAAAAATTAACGATCACCATTCTTTTGAGGTTGGTATAGATTTAGAAGCCGGGGAAACCACTACCGCACACACCATAGACAAGTCTAAAGACTGGCTTGGTAAAACAATACTTATTACTACTACTGGCAAAGATTTTACAGGTATTATAACCAACGTATCTCTTAATCAAAACAACGGCAATCACGGGCAAATTATCCTATCTGGCTACTCCTCTACTATTGTTTTAGAAGATAGTGAGGTTATGCAATCTTGGTTAAACAAGTCCTTAGCAGACATTGTAAAAGTGGTGACTAAAAACCCTAAGTTAACTACAGAAATTGCACCAGAAAATACAGCTACACTAGACTATGAGTCGCAATACCTAGAAACCAACTTTAAGTTTATACAGCGTATTGCTAAACAACATAACGAGTGGTTATTTTATGATGGAGACACCTTATTTTTTGGAAAACCATCACAAACAGACCCTATTACTATAGAATACGGTAAAGATTTAACCGAAATGAATATTGGCATACAAGCACAGGCTCGTAAAGCACAAGCTTTTTCGTTTAACTCACAAGACGTACAACAACACAACAGCCAAACTCCAGATAGTCCTACCGGTTTAAATGAATTAGGACAACACGCCTTTAACACTAGTTTAGAGCTCTTTTCTACTGGTGGTAATGGGTACACCATTCCTAGAATTAAAAACAAGTCTGAGATAGACAACTATTTAAAAAAGAAACAACAAAGTGCGGCGGCTAACTCTAACTACATATCTGGCAAGTCTACTAAAAAAGGATTAGCTGTAGGGAGTATTATAGACATAGAAACAGCTATACTTAGCGGTGTTGCTAGTTATGCCACTAAAAAGCACGGTAAATATATTATTACAGAAATTACACACTACGCTAAAGAAGCTAACTATTACACCAATAGTTTTGTGGCGTTACCTGTAGATATTAAAAGCCTACCAGAACCTAAGGTTACATTGCCAGTAGCGCAAACACAAATGGCAACGGTACTAAGCAACCAAGACCCTAAAAACAAAGGAAGAGTACAAGTAAAAATGAACTGGCAGACCGGAGAAATGAAAACGGCATGGATACGTGTTATGACGCCAGATGCAGGCAGCAGCAGTAACGTAGCTACCAACAGAGGTTTTGTGTTTATACCAGAAGAAGGTGACCAGGTTTTACTTGGTTTTAGATACAACGACCCTAACAGACCTTTTGTACTAGGTAGCCTTTTTAACGGGCAAACAGGAGCCGGAGGAAAACCTACAAACACACATAAAAGCATTATAACACGTAGTGGGCACACACTAGAGTTTAATGACAAAGGAAACGCAGAAAGCATAACAATAACAGATAAAAAAGGCAATCATTTTATTATTGACACGGCTAATGAAACCATAACAATAAATGCCCTTAAAGACATTAATATTAATGCAGGTGAAAACTTAAATATTACTGCAGGAAAAAATATTACTGTTAATGCTGGTGAAAATATTGATGAAAATGCAGGGAAAAATATAACTACCGTAGCTGGTACTAATATTAGTCAGATTGCAGGGGCTGATTTCACTAAGAAAAGCACCAATATGAGTGAAGATATTGATGAAAATATGAATGTTTCCGCTAAGCTCTCCCAAGATATTGTTGGTCAATTAGATTTAGCTAGCACAGTAGAAAACCTAAATTTTAATAGCGCAAAAGAAGTTAAGAGCAATACTAAAGAACAATCTAACTTTCAATAGTATGGGGTCTATTATAGTAAAAGCAAAAAACCTGCAAAAAATTGTAGAAGAAAACTACATAACCAAAGTTGGTAATAAACTAACCAAAACTGCAGAAGAGGTTAGTATATATACCACAGAAGGTAGTATAAATATGTATTCTAATACTTCTATTGATATAAAAGGTGAAGAAGGGACAACTTTAGGGGAGTATCAAGAGCCGCCAGCTCTTGAACCTGAAATAAAAACAGTAGTAAATTTTAGACCGAAAACTGACTGGAAAGGTGATGATTATGGATTAGATTGGATGCGGGCAGATACTGATGAAAAAAGACTTAGTACTAGAGGGGGTAAAAAACCTCAAAAACCTTATAATGATATTGTAGGTAAATATTATGATGAAGCTGCTTTTACAACTTTAACAACTGAAGATGCTTATAAGGGTAAGCATTTTAAAACAGTATTAACTGAATATAATACTTTAAAAAACACTGAATACAAAGGGGTTTCTACAGATATTTTAATGAAAGAAGCTGATAACACAACCCCTTTGGCAAATGGCAGTAAACAAAATCGTTATGAAGCTTGGTTATCCCTATATCCAAAAGAAATAAAGGACCCTTCCGATAATAGCAAATTAATAGCATCCGGCTACACAAAAAATACTAAGGCTTTACTCTCATTAGTAGTAAATACAGACGAAGCACCTGATCGTTACGCTTTTGAAGCTAATGATAATTTTAAAATTAATCTAAATACAATACCTACAAGTATAGGCAGGCAAGTACTTAATGATCACCTTACTATTGAATGTAAAAAAGAGTTTGATACCGATCAAAAATTAGAATTATACGCCTACAAAACCAAAGAAGACGGCTCTGAGGATAAAAAATTAGCAGGTGTAATTAGGGTATGGGCAAATGACATCACTAAACGTAAAAAGGCTAAAATAGTTTTAGTTGCAATTAAAACTCCTCTTTTTAACACAAACATAGAAAATGAAGCGGTAATAACTGATCAAAAAGATTTAATTGAAAATTACACCTTACAAGCTTTAATAGAAACAGAAGTAGTGCAAGAACGCTTAGATTTAAGTACCGACCCAAAATTTAATCCCCAAAATACAGTTACAACACCCTCATTAAACGGAATTACCCCTCCTATTAGTGTACCAACACCTGGTATTTACACACATAACACAGGTTCTACCAGCTTACCTTCTTATAGTATAAAATGTTATTATTCAGACAAACACACCCCCTCCCATCAAGTAAACCCCAATAAACCTAGTGGTTTCATATCTGTTCATAATTATTTATTTGATAAATTAAGAGATAAATTAGAAGTAGAGTTTCGCTTGCGTAACCCAAAAGCATCTTCATTAGAAATATCTAATGAAAGACAGAAATATGATAACCAATATATCGCTTTTTATTTTGGAGAAAAAGGAGGTAGTATTAAATTTGATAATAGTTATAGTGGTTTAAACGGATATGCTAGTGGTAAAAAAATTGTATTATTTTCCAGTAAAAATAACCAAACTACTGCTCATGAATTCTTACATGCTTTTGATTTACCACACACACACGTAAATAAAGAGGCAGATTCTGATGCCAAATACACCTATGAGTATAGCGAAACTGATAATTTGGTTGGTTACGCACACCATAAAGGAGTAGAACGCCGTAGCTTATGGAAATGGCAATGGGGAAAAGCGAATAATTCAATAGTATGAAAAAAATAACTTTATTAGTATTTAGTACTCTGTGTTTTTATCAATGTAAAGCTCAAAAACCAAAAATAATGCAACAAAACAACATCCCCGTAATAACTAAAGAATTTGAGGTTTTTGATACGGCTACCTTTAACAAATACAAAACAGATAATACTTCTTTTTATGTAAGTATTAAGTTAGATGAAAAAAAATATTTAGAAATGGCGAAAGGGCAAAATCAGCATCATTCGTCGGAATATAATAAAGATTCCTATTTTTTTATTAATAAAATATTTTATCCTAATAATAATATAAAATTCAAAGGTGTCTACTTTAATAGTGCCTTTCCAAAAGGCATTTGGTACTATTATAATGAAGATGGTAGCTTTAGCCATGAAGTAAATTACGACACACCTTATAAATTTAATTGGGATAATATTTTACAATACTGTAAAGATCATAATATCATACTAGACAAAGGATATATAAACGGTGGTTGGCACACCACTATTAATAGAGTTAGTGCAGAAAAAATTAAGGCATCGTTAAACGTAAAACCTATGTGGACTATTGAACATTACATATTAAAAAATGAGGATACCTCTATTACAGGTAATGGCAGTGTGGAAACAATTTACTTAGATGGAAATACAGGCAAAGAAATAAAACGAGAAAACAAACCATTACCTAAAGAATAAAAAGATCTCTATTTTAAATTATAACTAAAGTATGAGGGAAAACAGTTTTACTGAATCTAACAAACCAGAAAATAACATTCTGGATAACCAACTATATACAGACCAAAGGATAAGGATAAAAAAGGAACCTTTTACCCTTTTGTCTGGACATTTATATACACGTACTTATGGTGTAACTATACATATTACAGATGCACAAAAAGAAAAAACATCTAGAGTTCAATTTGAGACTGAAATAACATTACGTAGGTATCCAGAAGAAGAATGTTTTGAATATACCATAAAAAGAGATAAAATATTTATTAATAAAAGAGCTCCAAAAAAAATAGTAGAAATATTATCTATTAAAACACAAGCTGTTTTATACCCTTTACAACTAAAAACAACGTTTAGTAATGAGCTGTTAGACATTATAAATTACGAAGAAATAATAACGCGTTGGAAAAAAGTAAAACAGCAGTTACAAAAAGAATACACAGGAAAAGCATTTACACAATACATAACCAAATTTGAAACTAATTTATTGCAAAAACACTATTTACTAAGCTCATTTAAGCAAGAGGTTTTTTACACATTATTATTTCATAATATCTATAAAGGTTATAATACCTCTTTAGAAAAAAAAGTAGAAATGCAGTTTCCTATACTTAGCTTTAAAAATCCTTTAATTTTTAAAGCAACGCAAAAAATAAACAAATACAAAACCTATTACAATACAGCATACATAACCCTAGACTCTAAAATAAAAAATAACACAACAGAAGCTATATTAAAGGTAGAATATGACTTAGACAGCACGTCATATTTATTACAAAATACAATTGCACAATGTAGCATAATGCACCAAGATACACTTGTAAAAAAAATAAAAGCTACAGTATACCACTTAAGAGAAAAGCCAACCATAAGGCAATCTTTTAATGATATGGAAGACGATTTAAAACGCAGAAAAAAAGCTCAAAAGAAAGAAGAAAACAAAATTTTAACCACTAAACAACGCTTTTACAAGTGGTTAAATAGTTAAAATAAGCAATATGGGATTAACAGGAAAACTAGTGTGCCAAGGAGCAGAATGCGAATGTATGCATGGCAATATGCCAGACAAACTAATTGTAGAAACACAAAGTAAACGCTATATTAACGACCCAGAAAATAGTAGTAAATTAATGGCAACCAACAAAGAGATTGGGCAACCTTTTGAAGCTAAAACCTTTGGACAATGCAAATTGCAACCAACACCAAGTGGTTATAAACCCTGCCAGCCTAATATTACAGAATGGACAGACTTTTATGATAAGGTAAAACTAGAAGACAATGGTGGTTATCCTTTAATAGAAGGCAGCAAAGCTACCTGTGCAATATCTGGTGCTCCTTGTGTTAATATTACTTTTCATGGACAAACTGGTGAACCATCAGAATCTAGTTTTGAAGAAGCAGAAGAAGATGCACTATGCCAAGTGAATCCTGTAGTTAACCCAAAAAAAATGGACCAAGTAGACCCTTTTGAAAACATCATTATCTCAACCAAACAAGACTATGGACAGATTTAAAATAACACAAAAATATAATCAAGATAGCTTTATTAGTTGGGATGAAACTTCAAGAGTGTTAACTCTTGCTGATACCGGAGAAGTTACCCTTAAAATGGAACCAACAAGTAGAGAAGATTCTGAAGGAAATACAATATTAAAAGATTATAAGTTTGACATTTTTAATGTTGATACTGGAGGTAGTTTTGATTTTTATAAAGTTGACAATAAAGGAAAAGAAATAGAAGGTACAAGAACCAGTACTTCTCCAAAAACTAGTTACACTGTAAAAGGAAAACCTGGTTATAAAGGTAATATTTACTGGGTAGAATTTTTTAAAGATAAATCAAAATTTGAAACCTCTAAAGATTCTTTAGATTCGCATCAATTAGGGCTCTTCATCATTTTTAAAAGACCCGCCCCTATAATAGAGTCCGTTACGTGGTTAGACCCTAAAACTAAATTACCAGTAAAAGAAAAAAGCTTAGGACAATATGCTATTTTACGTATAGAATCTAAACACCTAGAGAATGAAACTATTAGAGTATCGCTTTGGGATTATGATGGAAACTTAACATCTTTAGTTACGAAAATTTCTGGCAGTCCAAATCTGGTATACCCACATGTAGGTGACAAAGGGGGAAGCGGTTATACTTACACTCAAGTTTCTAGAGAGTAT